>JAFGKX010000027.1 GCA_016928375.1 Candidatus Omnitrophota bacterium
AAATTAGATACGCCGCAGGAGTGGCGGAATATAAGGCTGGCAGAAGCAAAACCTGAGGAAGAAAAGAAGCTTACCTACGACAACTCATTTAAAGTTGCCACAGAAGCGCTATTGAGTATCTTCGCCCCCAAGGCAGAAGCTATTGCCCAAGAACTTTAGCCAGTCTTAATAACAGTTCATCCCGAATATGTATAGAAAAACACACAAAGCCCGTTTTATCTTTATTTCAGGATTTTTCATTGCGTTACTGGGCTTACTCCTCCTACGCCTCTTATATATCCAGTTTATCTGCCATGAGAAAATGTCAAAAATAGCCTTCAACCAGCATAACGTAACCATAGAACTGGAGCCTAAGCGGGGTTTTATACTCGATAGAAATACAAAAGCCCTGGCATCAAGCCTGAAAGTAAGTTCGGTCTATGCTGTTGCCAGAGACGTAAAAACGAAAAAAGAGGCAGCCGAAAAATTAAGTGATATTTTAGGCAAGGATGAGTCCGTTTTGTTGGAGCGGATTTCCAGAGATAAAAAGTTTGTCTGGCTGGCGAGAAAAATTCCCGAAGACGCAGCCACAAAGGTGCAGAGCCTAGGCATAGACGGCATATCCCTCATTGATGAAACCAAACGTTTCTATCCCGGTAATTCCCTGGCATGCCATATAGTCGGTTTTGCGGGAATGGACAACTCAGGCCTTGAGGGCCTTGAGCTTATGTTCGATAAATATTTAAAAGGCCAGCAGGGTAAAAAATCAATAGCCAGAGACGCAAAAGGCAGGCACCTGCCGCTTTTGGTAAGAAGGCACATACCTCCGGTTGATGGCTGCAGCTTAATTTTAACCATAGATGAAGTGATACAGTACATTACCGAAGAGGCAATACAGAAAGCCTATGAAAAATACAATGCAAAAGGTATAACAGCCATAGTAATGGATCCCAAAAACGGCGACATACTGGCAATAGCTAACCGCCCTAATTACGAACTTAATAATTTTGACTTATCCGACAGCGAATCAAGAAAAAACATAGCAGTATGCAGTTATTTTGAGCCGGGCTCGGTGTTCAAAATTGTTACTGCAAGCGCCTGTCTGGAAGAGGAAGCAGTTTCCATGGAAGATATTTTTGATTACGAAAACGGAAGCTGGCAGGTCAGGGGGCGCACACTGCATGACCATCGCGGACATGGTAAATTAACATTCAGGGAAGTAATTGAGCAATCTTCCAATATCGGCACAGTGAAAGCTGCCATGGCTTTAGGCGATGAGAAACTTGACAAATACGTAAACCTGTTTGGATTCGGCGAAAATACAGGGATAGACTTGCCCGGAGAAATCCCAGGATTTATAAGGCCGCTGAAAGAATGGAGCAGATACTCGATCACTGCCATACCCATGGGCCATGAAGTAGCAACAACACCGATTCAGTTAGCGTGCGCAGTTTCGGTTATAGCCAACGGCGGCCTGCTGGTAAAACCAAGGATCATAGAAAAAATCATAGATTCACAGGGTAAAAGCATAAGGGAATTTTCTTCGGTTGTAAAAAGACGGGTTATTTCCGAAGGTACCGCATTTAAGGTTCGTGAGATGATGGAAGGCGTTGTGTTAAGAGGCACAGGCACAAGAGCCCGGGTTGACGGCTATAGAACCGCGGGAAAAACCGGCACTGCCGCTAAAATTGAACCTAACGGCCGGTATTCAAAACAAAAATATGTAGCGTCATTTATAGGTTTTGCCCCGGTTGAAGATCCGGTTATTGCCTTATGTGTTATGGCGGATGAGCCGCACCCGCAATATTTCGGAGGCACGGTTGCTGCCCCGGTATTTAAAGAAATTGTAGATGCCAGCCTGAGGTATTTACAGATAGCGCCAAAGGAAGATATTTAACAATGCAGTTAAGCGAAATAATAAAAGGTGTAACGCCGCTTAAGATAAAAGGGCCCAGGGCAATAGACATAAAAGGCATAACCTCCGATTCCCGTGCAGTTAAAAAAGGTTATATGTTTGCGGCGATAAAAGGGAATAATTTAGACGGAAGCAGGTTTATCCGGGATGCCGTAACTAAAGGTGCTGTTTGCATAGTTTCAGAAGACGCAATTGAAGGAGGCCGGGCCTCACTCATAGAAGTTAAAGATGTTAGAAGCGCTTACGCGAAACTTTGCGCCAATTTTTTCAAACACCCTTCACAAAAGATAAAAGTAATAGGAATAACCGGCACTAACGGTAAAACCACAACCGCGTTCTTAATACAGGCCATATTAAAAAAGTGCGGTTATAAATGCGGAAGGATAACGACAATAGATTATGCCGCAGGTAGGAAAAGATTAGATGCCTTAAATACAACTCCCGATGCGGTACTTTTGCAGGAGATGTTAAAGGATATGGCCGATGAGAAATTTGATTATTGTGTAATGGAGGCGTCAAGCCATGCCTTACATCAGAAAAGGACAGATTCCGTTAAATTTCATTCGGCTGTATTTACCAATTTAAGCAGGGAGCATTTAGATTATCATGCCGGCATGGATGAATACTTTTTATGCAAGAAGAAACTTTTTGACCAATTAACAAAAAAGGACAATGCGATAGTAAATCTAGATGATGAATACGGCCGGAAACTTCTCTCCGGAATTAAATCAAACGTAATAAGTTATGGTTTCGGCAAAGAAGCGAAGGTGAGAGCTGAAAACGCCGAAAGCACCGCAGGAGGGAGTTCTCTGTTGCTGGTTACCCCCAAAGGCAGCATGAATATTTCTACCTCTCTTATCGGCAGGCACAATATTTATAACATTCTTGCCGCAGTCAGTGCCGCGTTGCCGGAAAAAATAAATATGAATGTTGTAAAAAAGGCAATTGATGAGTTTAAAGCGCCTGCCGGAAGGCTCCAGGCGATTAATACGGCAGATGCCGGCATTTCCGTGTATGTGGATTACGCCCATACGGATGATGCGCTTGAAAAAGTTTTAAGTTCTCTTTCAGCGCTTAAAAGAAAAAGAATTATAACAGTATTCGGCTGCGGAGGCGACAGAGATAAAACAAAGCGCCCGAGAATGGGAAAAGTAGCGGTTCGTTTTTCCGATTTTGTTATAATTACAAGCGACAACCCGCGCTCTGAGGATGAATATGAAATAATAAGCCAGATAGAAAAAGGCATACCAAAAGATTTCAAAAATTATCTGATAATGATAGACAGAAAAGAAGCAATAGATAAAGCCATACAAATGGCTAAAGACGGCGATATTATACTGATTGCCGGAAAGGGCCACGAAACTTATCAGATATTTAAAGACAGAAAAGTGCATTTCAACGACAAAGAAGTTGCAAGTTCGGCATTGAGAGAAAAGAGAAAATGTTTATTGTAAAAGAAATATTACAGGCGACAAAAGGTAAGCTAATCAATGAAGGAGTCCCGGACTCCCTCATTATTAAAGGTGTTTCTACGGATACGCGCAAAGTTAGAAAAGGTGAACTTTTTATAGCCTTAAAGGGCGAGCGTTTCGACGGCCATGATTTCATAAGAAAGGCAATTAAAAAAGGTGTGCGTGCAGTGATAGTTTCAAGGCCTGTTTCGGCGCCCTGCGTAATTTTGGTAGATGATACTCAAAAGGCCCTTGGAGACATAGCTTCAGCTTACAGAGACAAACTCAAAACATGTATAGTGGGTATAACCGGCTCTAACGGCAAGACTACTACCAAAGATATGATTGCCCACATATTATCTAAACAATATGCAGTCGCCAAGACCCAGGAGACGGAAAATAACCATATAGGCGTTCCCCTTACCCTGCTTAACATAACGTCCCACAGGTATGCCATTATTGAAATGGGCACAAATAGCCCCGGAGAAATCAATTATCTTGCAAAGATTATAAGGCCGCAAATAGGGATAATAACAAACATAGGCCCGTCTCATTTAACGGGTTTGAAAACAGAAAAAAACATCTTAAACGAAAAATCAAAACTCTTCGATCACCTGGCCGGAAGCAGTTGCGCAATTATAAATAAGGATGATGCGTATCTAAGCGCCCTTAAAATCAGGCATAAGGTGCTGACATACGGCATAAAAAATGAAAAATGCGATTTTCACGCCGGGGACATAAACGCTAAAAACGACAGCACAGAATTTATCCTAAACAAAAAGCACAGGATCAAACTTCCTGTTCTTGGGGAACATAATATATATAATGCATTAGCGGCAATATGTGCCTGTTCTGCATTGGGCATAGATGTTGCCCCGGCCGCCAGGGCACTTTTAAACTTTAAAGGGCCAAAAATGAGGTTTGAGATTCGCAACTTTAACAGGATAAAGATCATAAACGATGCTTATAATTCTAATCCTAACTCCATGCAGGCTGCTCTTAAAACGTTCGGCGCGCTAAAAATTATGGGCAAAAGAATTGTTGTGACGGCAGACATGCTGGAATTAGGCAAGGAAGCGGCGAGTTTACATTATAAAGTGGGTCATATAATTGCCGAATCCAACATCGACCTTTTGATAACGGTAGGCGCTTTATCCGCTCATGTTGCACAAGGCGCTAAGGATAGCGGAATGAATAATGGAAGCGTCAAAGGTTTTATTGATCAGAAAGCCGCGGCCAGATATCTGGTAAAGATAAGCAGTCCCGGAGACGCCATTTTAATAAAAGGTTCGCGAAGCATGAAAATGGAGGAATTGATAGAATGCTTTATCACCTGCTCTACCCGTTAAGAGATACATTTTTTGCATTTAACATTTTTAGGTATATCACAGTCAGGGCTGTGGGAGCAAGCCTGACAGCATTTTTGATGAGTCTGATATTGGCGCCGGTTGTAATAAATCTGCTTAGGCGTTTTAAAATCGGAGAGACTATACGCCGCGAACACGTAGAAGGCATTTATTCTTTGCATATGCAAAAGGCCGGCACACCAACCATGGGCGGAATATTTATTTTAGGGGCGATTATTATTTCTGTTTTATTATGGGCTGATTTGGCAAACAGATATATTCTGTTAGTGCTTATTTCGACAGCGTGGTTGGGAATTGTAGGATTTATAGATGACTATATAAAAATCGTCAACAGGGATAAAAGAGGCTTAAGTGCCGCCACTAAATTTTCCGGACAGGTATTGCTGGGTATATTAGTGGGCGTAATACTTTTACTTGATGTGCACATAAGCACAAAATTAAATATCCCCTTCTTTAAAAATTTAACGGTTGATTTAGGAGCATTTTACATATTATTTGCAACTCTGGTTATAGTCGGCACTTCTAATGCCGTGAACCTGACTGACGGGCTGGATGGGCTTGCCGTAGGTTGTGTCAGTATTGTAGCCATAACTTATGCAGTTATAAGTTATGTAACGGGCAATATCAAATTCGCCGATTATTTGCTTATTAATTACATTCCCGGAGCAGGGGAGCTTACCGTATTTTGCGCCGCAATGGTAGGCGCATGTATGGGATTTTTGTGGTTTAATTCATATCCGGCAAGTGTCTTTATGGGGGATGTAGGTGCTTTGGCATTGGGCGGAGCCGTCGGAGTAGTGGCAGTTTGCATAAAAAAGGAATTATTGCTGGTTATCGTCGGAGGCGTTTTTGTAATTGAAGCGGCTTCAGTCCTTCTGCAGGTTTCTTCATACAAATTCAGGCGCAAAAGAATTTTTCTTATGGCGCCCCTGCATCATCATCTGCAGATGAAGGGCTGGGCAGAGTCAAAAATTGTGGTAAGGTTCTGGATTATAGCGATTGTTTTGGCGCTGTTCAGCTTGGCCACGTTAAAATTGAGATAATATGGAGCTAAAAAATAAAAAGGTAACAGTGGCCGGTATCGGCGAAAGCGGTAAATCAGCCGCCCTTTTCTTAAAAGAACAAGGCGCCGAGGTTTATGTAACCGACTGCGGTTCGTCCCTGGAGCTTAATGATTCTGCCAAAGAATTAAAAAGTGCCGGTATTAGCGTAGAGATCGGAAGGCACAGCAGAAATTTTATAGAGGGCGCAAGCCTTTTAGTAGTGAGCCCCGGCGTGCCTAAGGGTGCCGCCCCGATTAAATGGGCCGAAGAAGCAGGCATTGAAATCATCGGTGAGATTGAACTTGCCTTTCGTTTCTGCAAGGGAAAAGTGATAGCGGTAACCGGAACAAACGGAAAATCCACGACAGTAAACCTTATAACAGCCATACTTACCAATGCAGGAAGAGACGTTATTCTTTGCGGGAATATCGGCGATGCATTTTGCAGGTATATAAATAAAATATCCAAAGATACAATGGTTGTTTTGGAAGTAAGTTCGTTTCAACTGGAATACATAACGACATTTAAACCCTACATTTCAATCATTCTAAATATCTCCCAGAATCACCTGGACAGGCACAGGGATATGGATGAATATTCGGGTGCAAAAAGAAAAATCTATCAGTATCAGGATGAGAATGACTTTGTTATTTTGAATTATGACGACGAGAACTTAAAAACCCTAAAAAATAAAATTACTTCAAAAGTATTTTTCTTCAGCAGAAAACACTACGTAAAAGGTGCTTATAGCGATAAAAATAATCTTTTTTTAAACATTACGACCCCGCAGGTGGTGTCTACTATAGACAGTCTAAAATTAAAACAACCGCATAATATTGAAAACTTCCTGGCGTCTTCTTTAGCCGCCCATTTTTGCGGCGTTAGGCCCGATGTCATAAATGAGGCTTTGAAGAATTTCAAGGGCTTAAGCCACAGGCTTGAGTTGGTAGCGAATATTAACGGTGTAAATTATATAGATGATTCGAAATCTACCACAGTTGATTCCACAAGAGCGGCATTGCGCAGCTTAAAGAATAAAGCCGTTTTGATTGCAGGCGGCAAAGACAAAGAAAGCAATTTTAACCTGGCTGTCGATGATATAAAGCAGAAGGTAAAAACCCTGATATTGATAGGCGAAGCCAGGGAAAAAATCAGCAAAGCGCTTTCTGAATATGTCGATACCAGAGAAGCTCAGGACATGGAGGAGGCGGTTAATATTGCAAGTGAAATCGCAGCAAAGCCCGATACCGTTTTGCTTTCACCCATGTGTGCCAGCTTCGATATGTATAAAGATTACAAA
>JAFGKX010000028.1 GCA_016928375.1 Candidatus Omnitrophota bacterium
ATAAATTGGGCTGTTTTCTTAAGCGCTTTCACGAATGGGCCTGAATCTATTATCTGCGAACCGATATGCACGTGCAGCCCTATGATATCAAGGTGCGGAAACGCCATTCTTTTTACCAATATGCCTTTTGCTGTGGTGAAATCCAGGCCGAATTTATTCTCGCTTGAGCCTGTGGTGATAAAGGAATGAGTATGCGCTAAAACATCAGGATTTATGCGAAGTGAAACATTGACCCTGCGGTTATACCTTTTGCATATTTTTTCTATCACCAAAAGTTCGGGAATTGATTCTACATTGAAAAATAAAATACCTTTTTTTATCGCTGTAGCTATTTCAATAGCGGTTTTTCCCACGCTTGCGTAAACTATTTTTTTGGGATTTGCGCCTATTTTTAGCGCCTTAAACAATTCGCCGCCTGAAACTATATCCAAGCCAGCGCTTTCTTTTACCAAAGCGCGGCAGACCGATAAATTGGAATTGGATTTCATGGAAAAACATATAACAGGATTTATCGAGGAAAACGCTTTTTTGAGTTTCCTGAAATGGTCTATTAATGTAGCATAGCTGTAAAGATAAAAAGGCGTACCTACATTATGCGCGATATCCTCTATTTTTATGTTTTCGCAATATAAGTTATTGTTTCGATATTGAAAATGGTGCATATGCTATTTCCTTTTGATTTTTGTTGTTATCTTTACTTGCCACAAAGCTCAGGGCGTTGCTCGCAAAACTGATTTTTTGCGCCGTCTTTTTGGGCTTAGTGGCTCGCTTCGCTCAAACAAAATTAAGGACTCCCGCTATGCTCGCCATAAGCCCTAAAAAGACTTCTACAAAATTTAAGACAAGCAGGAAGGGTATGGCGTCAAAAAATCAATTGTTTTGCTCGCAACGCCCTTCGCTTTCTAAAATTATATGTTAAACAACAAAAATCAATTTGTTCGCTATATGTTTATCTCTTAATTGATCTTTTTGATTCTACAGATTTTTTAGGATCAAACATATCTTTGATTTCTTTCTCAACAAGCTTATCTGAAAATTCATTAAGCTTAGCTTGCTTCATCTTCTTTATATCAACACCTGAATCTGCGGATTCTTTGACTAATTTTCCTATAATAGTATGCGCTTCTTTAAAAGGCACTTTTTTATTCACAAGATAATATACCATGTCTGTCACATATAAAGATTCATCTTCTAGATGTTCAGCTATCTTATCTGTGTTAAATTTCAGTGTTTTCATAAGCCCTGTCAGGACTTTTAACTCGCTTGAGACTATTTCAAATGAATTAAACAACGGCTCTTTATCTAATTGCATATCTCTATTGTATGTTAAGGGCAAACCCTTCATCATAGTTAAGACACTTACCAGGTTTCCGTATAATCTTCCTGCATAGCCCCTGATAAGCTCCAATACATCAGGATTTTTCTTCTGCGGCATAAGCGAGCTGCCTGTGCAGAAGGATTCATCTATCTCGATAAAATCAAATTCCTTGGTGCTCCATATAACCAGGTCTTCCGCTAATCTTGAAAGATGCATTGCGACAATGGATAATGCCGAGATTGCCTCTATCACAAAATCCCTGTCACTTACCGTATCAAGCGAATTTTCGACCGGTTTTGTATTCGCTGTATTATATTCTTTAGAATGAACGGGCGTGCCTGCCAAAGCGCCGGCGTCCATAACAAGCTTTATGTTCTCCGAAATATAACCCAGTCTTTTATCATCCCTTTTCAGCATCTCAACGTATGCCAAAAGGTAATCTTTCAAATAAACCGGCTGCGCATGCTGCAGGTGCGTAAAACCCGGGATAATAATTTTTTTATTTTTAAGCGCTGTCTGGGCTATATTAGTTGCCAATATTAAAATTTCATTTTGTAAATCAGCCAGGGCATCTTTACAATATAGTTTCGTGGAAAACGCCACCTGGTCATTCCTTGATCTTGCGGTATGAAGCTTTAGGGCTAAATTACCAGCTTTTTTATATAATATATTCTGTATATCGGTATGTATATCCTCACACGATAAATCCGGTTTGAATTTATTCTTTTTTATGTCGTTGAGTATGGAATTAAGCGTACTAGTGAGTTTCTTCGCTTCATTGGCAGTCAGATACCCTGCTTTTTTAAGTATTGCGACATGCGAAACAGAACCCAACACATCATAAGCTGCGAGATTGTAATCATATTGCACGGATTTCGTAAACTCTTCAACCAATGGGTTTGTCTTTTTACTGAACCTTCCACCCCACAGTTTCTTATTCTTCATTTTATTACCTTTCCGTTATTCCGATCAAATTAAGTTCGGTAGCTTTTTTATGGACTTGCCGGAGCGACTGTGAAAAATTGCGAGTTCCTTAGTGGCAAAAAGCGAGCAATTTTTCAACACAGCGCAGCAAAAAGTGCCGTTCGCCAAGGGCGAACAATTCTTTTTGCAAGCGGCAAGCGGAGGCAAGTCCGTAAAAAAGCAAGCTATCTGCTCTTATACGGCATTGCCCATATTTTTATAAACCCTTCAGCGAGTTTTTTATCGAATTTATCTTTCGAAGAATATGTAGCAAGTTCTTCGCTGTATAAAGAATGCGGCGATTTTCTAGAAACTACGCTGCATGAGCCTTTGTATAATTTAAGGGTTACTTCGCCGCTTACTTTATCCTGTGTTTTATTGATAAAGCTATCCAATGCGCTTTTTAAAGGAGAGTGCCAGAGCCCGTAATAAACAAGCTCGGAATATTTCTGCTCAATACCTTTTTTAAAATGCAGCAGCTCTCTGTCCAGCACTAGCGCTTCCAATTCCTTATGCGCCGCATGCAGTATTGTAGCCGCAGGCGCTTCATATATCTCCCTTGATTTGATTCCCACAAGCCTGTTTTCAACCATATCGGATCTTCCTACGCCGTGTTTTGCGCCTATATCTGTAAGTTTATTTATCAAGCCTATACCGGAATATTTCTTATTATTTATCGCTACCGGTATGCCTTTTTTAAATTCAATTTTTACATAAGCCGGTGTATTTGGCGCATCCTTTGGGGATTTTGTAATTTGATAAGCATCTTCGGGCGGCTCAACTGCCGGGTCTTCCAATACGCCGCATTCGATACTTATTCCCCACAGATTCACATCCAGGCTGTATGGGCTTTTCTTTGTCGCCTCAACAGGAATATTGTGCATCTTCGCGTATTTTATCTCACTCTCTCTTGAGGCAAAATTCCATTCTCTCAAAGGCGCTATTATTTTTAAATCTTTTCCCAGAATCAGGCTTGATGCCTCCAGCCTTACCTGGTCATTGCCTTTACCTGTGCAGCCGTGCGCTATAAATTGCGCTTTTTCCTTTTTGGCTATTTCGACTAATTTTTCCGCGATCAAAGGCCTTGATAATGCGGTCGCAAGAAAATACTTATCCTCATATGCGGCATTTGCTTTTAATGCCGGAAAAATATAATCGTTTACAAATTCATCTGAGGCGTCTATGATGTAGACTTTCGATGCGCCTATTTTCACAGCCTTTTTCTTAGCCGCGCTAAAATCTTTCACCTGGCCCATATCCACCATGCAGCAAATCACTTCAAAGCCTTTGTCTTTGAGCCATTTTATAGCTACGGATGTATCCAATCCGCCCGAATACGCTAAAATTACTTTTTTCATAATAAACTCCAATTTTTACGAAGTAAAAATTGTCCCGAGCACTACTAAGATGCGAGCAGGTGCGAGCATCTTTTACTAGCGAGGGACCTTATTTTAATAACTTTATCAATAATGCCTTCTGAACATGGAGCCTGTTTTCCGCCTGATCAAACACTACGGAATGAACCCCGTCTAAAACCTCGCCTGTTATTTCCTCGCCCCTGTGCGCAGGCAGGCAATGCATAATAAGATAATTCGGCTTTGCGTCTTCCAGGGCTTTGGAATTTATTTGAAATTCCTTAAAGTCAGCGAGCCTTTTTTCTTTTTCGCTTTCCTGGCCCATAGAGATCCACACATCGGTATATATTACATCCGCTCCCTGTATGCATTTTTTTATTGTTTCCGCAATCTCAACGCTTGATTTGTTCTTCTTCGCTTCCTCCTGCGCCTGATAAAAAGCATCTTTATCCGGCTCATATCCTTTGGGAGTACACATAGCAATATTTATCCCGGTTTTCGCGCAGGCCTGCATCAGGGAATTCAGCACATTATTGCCGTCGCCTATAAACGCTACTTTTAAATATTTCGATTTTCCGAGTTTTTCTTTAATAGTGAAAACATCCGCCAGCGCCTGGCATGGATGCGACAAGTCACTCAATGCGTTTATTACCGGAATAGTAGCATGCTTTGCCAGCTCCAGTATGTTTTTATGCGAAAATGTCCTTACAGCCAGTGCATCCAGATATCTTGACAAAGTCTTCGCTATATCAGCCGTAGCTTCCCTTGCGCCTAATTTTATATCATCGGGCCCGAGATACAGCGAATATCCGCCCAGCTGGTACATGCCGACTTCAAAAGAAACCCTGGTCCTGTTGGAAGGTTTTTGGAATACAAGCCCCAGAGCCTTTCCTTTTAATCTATCGGAAAATTTTCCGGGATTTTCCTTTATATCCGCGGCGAGGCTCAGGACGCTTTTTATTTCATCCTTTG
>JAFGKX010000029.1 GCA_016928375.1 Candidatus Omnitrophota bacterium
ATAGGGTGTATTAAAAATATGCTTTGCCGTGTAATCATGCAGCAATAATATTATATTTTTTTCAAATAGAACCAGCATGGTTTTCACCATCACATATATGCCTGATACCGCGGCAAGTAAAATAACAAATAGCCTCGAAGCAAGTCTTGCCTGTTTTTCATTTTTATCCTGGAAAAATTTCGAAAATCCTAAACCTGCCAATACGGAACAGCCAAACATTGCAAAAAATAAAAACCTGGAGGGGTTCCTGAAGCTGTAAAGCTTGATCAAATCCAGAAACCACGCATAAAGCGGATTATATTTTCCAAGCGCAAGAAAAATAGCAATAGCAACTATCAAAACAACAGGCCTTATCTGCCTTGAACGTTTAAAATCAACAAAAACATATATAAGAAATAATATGCTTAATATGCCTATGTATGTCTGCTGAGCAAAAATCCCTAACCATGATGGAAAAAATGCGCTAAGAAAACAAGGCAGCGGAAAAGATTTCCATAAGGCAAAACCCAGTGATGCACCTGTTCTATTTGAAGCCTGCGCCAGGGGAACGCTTAACAACACCTGAGGAAGCGCAACAATAAAACTTATCATTAAAAATGCGATAATAGGCCTTATCCTCTCTTTGATGCTGAATGACCTTAACCTGAATTGATATAATAAATAAATCATATAAAATGCAAAAGAATAAATTGCCATTTGCATAAACCCAGCAAGAAACTGCATGCCGCATATAAGCGAAGCAATAAAAATATAATGCAAGCGCCTTGTATCAAGAAAATATTCTATAAGCAATAGGACAAGCGGAAACCAGCTTAATGTGCGCAGCGTAGCTATGTTGTTAAAGCATCCCGCATAAGCGCTTGCGAAGCAAAAAAGCAATGCTGATAAACTCGCACCCCATTTTTCAGCACCTAATTTTCTTGTATAAGCATATGCGAATATCCCGGCGATAACAAAATGTAATACCACGGAATAATTATAAGCAAGCTTAAAAGGCAGGACAAAAAACATTATTATATTTAAAGGGTAAAATCCGCCGATCTGACCTTCAGCCATTAGGGGAAACCCACTATGGAAATACCTGCACCAGAACGGAAAATGAAAATGTTTTATTGCCGCAGAATATGCCTCACTCCAGGGATAATGTTGCAGAGAATAATCTCCTAAAATAAAAAATTCCTTCATAAATATTATTTTGCCCAAAAAAATAAATACTATTGCCGCAAAAAATATGATAAAAAATAAATGTTTCTTCATTTTTTCAGTTTGTATATCTCCAATGCCTGACCTGTGCGATTTCTGCTAAGCAGTTCTTGTCTGCCAAGCGGCAGGCAGGTTAATTCGAATTTATCATAAGGCAGCCTTATACTTTCATCGTAATAAGGGCTAAAACTGTTTATCAGAGTAGAATTTTGCTTTAAAGTTTTAATAAACGCTTCTTTGGTATTATCCATCCAGGCATAGTCTATAGTTACATAATCAATTCCACTTTGCATCAATGCATACACATCAAGATCCAAAGCCGGGGTGGTATTTAAAAACTGGCCTTGAGAAGCAGGGTCCTGGGCTAAAAAATAAATTGGAAAACCCACGTAATTTTCATCCATTGACTTAAGCTGCAATTCTAATTTTTTGGTCTTTAATCCCTTAAGCGCAGGCTGTTTATTCAGTACACCTATCTTTTCTCTAATCTGCGAATATGGCTGCTCTAAAGCAGGCCTAAAAAACGTGCTATCACAGGCAATTTTAGACCCTAGGGGCAGGTTATCTTTAATCCAATTAGCTGAGATAACCCTTGTATCTTTCGATGAAAAAAGCGCATCCGATTTGATTGAAAACGCGAACATCGGAACGATCAAAAAAACAGCCAATAACGATAAAGACACTTTTGAAAAAGCGGATTTACAATAGCTTCCAAGCACATCAAATATAAAATAAGCAGCACCTATGGCAACAAACGGCACAAGCGCCAATACATATCTTGGGAAAGATTGGCTAAAGAAAACTAGGCTTAAATAAAAAACCACGGGGAAGGAAACAAACAAGGCCCCTTTTGCTTTATGCCTTAATAATACAAATAATAATCCCATTGCTCCGAATAACAATACGGGAAAGGAAACGCTTTCATTAAGAGAATAAGTAATGTGGTGCTGCCAGCCCATATACCAGGTTGCTTGCGCCTGATTGGTAAAGGAGCTAAAAAATTCCCTGAAAGAAATGATCGAATACGGGTTTGTAAAAATAAATACGAATAATACCGTAGAAATGCCTAAAAACAGCTTTTTCGAAAAAATAATTTCAAAGTAGCGCCTCTTCTCTTTAAGTATTATAAAAATATGCGCAAGAAAAAAAGTTACACCTAAGACTGCAGCATTGTATTTTGTGGAAATAGCCAGCCCTAAAAATATTGCCGCAATGATATAAGCTTTCATCGATGGGTTCTTAAACATATTGAATATGCACGAACATGAAATAACGATAAAAAGCACCAAAAGCATATCCGCATAAATATAATGGGAATTAACGACATTTAAGCTGCAAACGGACATGATCAGCGCTGCGTATAAAGCTATTGTTTTTGAGAATATGTTCTTTGCGAACTTATACACGAAAAATATGCATAGAGTCCCGGGTATTATACCTATAGCAACTCTGCCTAAAATATAGATTACCGAAGGATTTTTAAAAATATTTACAATAAAAGTATCCGGCGTATTAAAAAGTCCGCACAGCATTCCGATCAGATAATAACCTGCGTATATTACAAACAGGATATACGAAGTCAAAGGCGGAATGTTAAAAAAATGCGGATTTAAATCACCGCTACCAAAAGCAAGGGCATGGTTTACCACTATAGGCTCATCCTGATGAAATTGAAACGGCAGGCCGAAATCTATACCCCAAAGACGCAAAATAAGACCAACAACAATAAT
>JAFGKX010000004.1 GCA_016928375.1 Candidatus Omnitrophota bacterium
AAGCCTATCCCTGTAATTATAAAAAGGTGGCCTAATATTTTTATTGTTGTCTCAATCATCGAAATTTTTCCCTTCCAGGTATTTTGCCAATGCCAGAACGCCTATAAAGCTCTGCAGCGCCCATGCTATCGCAATATCCATATACCAGAATTTTCCCGTAAAAACAGCTGATATAGCGCATATGCCAATAATCAATATGCCTAATATGTCGCTTGCCACAGAACGATCCGCTGCTGTGGGCCCGCGTATAATGCGGTAAAGCACCAGAAACCCTGCGAATAAAAGCGGTATCAGGTATTTATTAAAAAGCGGCATATCCGAGCGGACTATGATAATTATTCCCGCCGCAATGCCTATTACGCCTAAAAGCCATTTTAATTTTTTCATTATTCGAACACCTTTGCTATTACGCCCTCAAACGTTTTTACTATGATGTTGGTCGCCTTCACCAGGTCTTTATCCTTTACGTTAATCCAGTGGATATATAAAAAACCGCCTTCTTTATCCACGTCAATGGTAAGCGTGCCGGGCGTAAGCGTAATGGAATTTGCCAGAAGTGTCAGGGCTGCTTCTGATTTTAAACGCGTCTTGACCTTCACTATGCCTGGATTAATAGGCATATCCGGTTTTATTACCCTTAGCGCCACGTCTATGTTTGCCTTAAAACATTCTCTTAAAAATATAAATAAAAATAATGCAAAATAAAGATAACGGTGAGGCTCTCTCCATTTATGCGGATAATCCGTAAACAAATGCCCTGTTACGCCTGCTACCAGTAACGCTATCAGCGCGCCTATGATTACAGAAGGCGCGTAAAAAGTCCACGTCAAAAGCAGCCACACTGCAAATGCTACAAAAAACGTTAATATCTTTGATTTAATCTGCACCATATTAAATACCCAAAAGTGTTATGAAATATTCTCTGCCGCCAAGTAAACTCTGCGAAGCCGGGATCAGCACATTGTCCAGTATCGGTTTAAAGAAAATCCCTATCAACACACAAAGAATAGCAAGCCCTGCCATAGACAGGCACATAAACACCGGCGCTTCTTTTACTTTCAAAAGGCTGCCTGAAAGTTTTCTATAGAAAATGTACCTCTGCACTTTCAGAAACGAACCCAGAGTAATAAGTCCGACGAGAATCGCAAGGGAGCCGTAGAAAAATCTATTTGCCTGAAACAGCGCTACTATTATTATGAATTTGCTCCAGAACCCGCATAAGGGCGGAACCCCGGCAATGGATAAAGACGCTACCATGCTTGTCCAGCTTGTATGAGGCATATCTTCTTTCAGGTTGCCGAGTTTTTTCAGTTCTCTTGTGCCGCAGGCATATTCCACAGAGCCTGCATTTAAAAATAAAAGCGATTTGAACACCGAATGATTAAGCAGATGAAACAGCCCGCCTGCTATGCCTAATGGCGTGCCAAGCGCGATACCACAGACTACATACCCTATCTGACTTATGGAATGATACGCCAGAAGCCTCTTAAAATCCCACTGGCCTATTGCAAGGACTACGCCTACAAACATCGAAAGCCCTCCAAGCGCCAGCAATAATTCCGATATAACCGGGTTTAATGAAAATATATTGAACATTATTCTTATCAACGCGTACACGCCTATTACCTTTATCACTACGCCGGAAAGCATAGCCGATATCGGCGCAGGCGCCGACGGGTGGGCATCCGGAAGCCATGAATGAAACGGAACCAACGCTGCTTTTAGGCCAAAGCCTGTTATAAATAGGGTTGCGATGAAAAGTTTTAATTTCAAACTATCCGCGCCCTGCGGCATAGCCCTTGCCATATCGAACATATTCAACGTGGATGTTTTTGCGTAAATAACAGCAATGCCTAAGAGTATGAATGCCGAGGCAACGCTTCCCAATACCATATATTTAAAGGACGCCTCCGTCTCTTCCCTACCGGTACCATAGGCAACAAGCGCGTAACTTGCAATGGATGTGATTTCCAGAAATATGAACACATTGAATAAATCCGCGGAAAGCGCAACGCCGTTTAACCCCGCCAGAAGCAGCATAAGCAGGCAATAATACTTCCATTTACAGGTATACTGTTTCATATAATCAATGGAATATACCGCGGCAAAAAATGTTATCAGGTTTACGACAAAAAGCATAAATACCGACAGAGAATCCAAAAGCCAGGTTATACCGAAAGGCAGCGGCCAGCCGCCCATTTTGTAAACATAAGGCATCGCGGGCGGTTTTATCAGCATGTACAAGGATAAAAAAATGAGAAAAAGCACAACCAGGAATATAAAAGTATCGAATCCCCGTTTAAAAAATTTACCCATTATGGGCAGAAGAAATGCCGCGAATAACGGAAGCGCCACAAATAAAATTATCGCATTCATCATCCTTTTAAATCCTTTATTCTATTCACGTCGAATGTGCCGTAATGCTGGTATATCCTTATGCATAAGGCGACCATAAGCGCGGTAACCCCAAGGCCTATAACTATGGATGTTAGCACCAAAGCCTGCGGCAGGGGGTCTACAAAAATCATCCCAGGAATATTTTTTTCGAATATAGGGGCATCTGCCCCGGTTTTATATCCTGCCAGCACAAAAAACAGGTTTACCGCATATTCGATAATACCGAAACCGATGACTTTTTTAATAAGGTTTCTGTGCGCGACAACGGCATAAAGCCCTATAAGAAAAAGTACTATGTCCATTAAAAAAAGTATCATTTTTTTATCTCGTCAGTTTTTTTATCGCCGGAAAGCCTGAATAACGACAACACCACAAAAACTCCGAATAGCCCTGAGGCGACTTTTAGCGCTATCGCTATATTGCAAAGCGGTATTATGCCCGCGCTTAAAATACTGAAGGGCTCCCCCTTACTGGCGAAAAAGTTAAAAAAGAACACACCGCCGGCAAGCCCTATCAGCGCTATCGACAAAAACATAAGCCCGCCTACGGGCTCTCCGAAAGAAATTATGTTTTCTTTTATACTTTTATCCGCTTCTTCTCTGCCGAAGGCCAGCATCAGGTGTATGAAGCTTAATGCGATTATGACCCCTCCCGCAAAACCACCTCCGGGAGTAATGTGCCCGTGCAGCACGATATATATTCCAAAAAGCAAGATAAGCCCGACGGTATATCGGGTTATCCTTTTAACAATCAGACTCATCCCTTTCATTGGGCTTTTTCCTTCCTATTGTTCTCATAATTGCCAGAACGCCTATGACCGAGGTAAACAGCACTGTGGCTTCGCCGAGCGTATCGTACCCCCTGAAATCCAGAATAATCGCTGTCACGATATTCGCGGCCTTAACCTGCGACAACGCATTTTGTATGTAAAAATCCGCTACCCGCATAATAGGCGCGCCGAATACCGGCATTTCCTTAAATGCCGCATATGCCGCAAATAAAAATACAAGCGCGAATATGGAAAATGACGCAATCACCCATGCGCTCGAAGGCCTGGTAGCTCTTGATACGCCTCTTCCGATAGTCGCTCTTATTAAAATAATAAGGCACAATATCTCGACCACAAGTTGTGTAATGGCCAAATCGGGCGCCTTAAGCAGTAAAAACATAACGCAAAGGCCCATGCCTACCGCACCGACGGAAATAACGCTGGATAAAAGCCCGCGCAGAAATACGGCCACAATTGCGGCTATTATCATAAAAGCCATCACTACATACAATTCAAACATTTAAACAGCACTCCTATAATTACAATAAATCCCAGTAAAAGCCATGCTACGTAGCGGTCTAACAACCCTGTGTGCAGGCTTTTCAAAAACGCGCTTATCACAAATACTGATTTTCCGGCTGCGTTGGTAATAAAATTCATCAGCCTGTCTATGCCGTAATAGAATACATACGAAGCGGCGTTTATAAACGATATCAATGTTTTATAAAAATCAAGTTTACCTGCATCCGCTTTCTTATACAGAAATTTCAAAAACCCGATATCCTGAACCGTTAAATAAAAATCCGTGCCCGAAACCCTGTTATCTTTCAGTGTTTCTCCGCCGATAAAAACCTCGCTGCTTCTTGACGCAGCCCTGCTTAAAGCGTATATCAGGCAGCCAATTGCCAAAGCCAACAAAATCAACCCTGTTGCAATATCCGGTTTCCATAAGCCCGTCAAGGTCATCTCCGATGAGAATATATTCACAAAAAACGGTTTTATAATCATAGGATACGCAAATACGCCGAATAATATACAAAGGCCGCTTAATATGATTACCGCAAACCTCATTAAATAAGGCGCCTCCTGCACATCCTGCGCCTGCTCTGCGGGCTTTGAGCTTAAGAATGCCGAATATATGACCTTGATAAAACTTGCCAAAGTCAATGCCGAGCCGAACATCGCCATAATAAGAAATATTATTTTAAAAGTGCCAAATGCGCCGGCTTTATCCGGAATCAGCCCCTGATAGATCATCCACTTGGAGAAAAATCCGTTAAACGGAGGTATGCCTGAAATCGCAAGCGCGGAAATCAAAGTGCACACAAATGTCACCGGCATAGACTTGCCTAAATTTCCTATTTTTGATAATTCTGTAGTACCGGTTCCGTGTTCTATATTGCCTGCGTTCAAAAACAGGGCTGTTTTATAAATTGCATTATTGAGCATATGAAAAAGGCCGCCTGCTATGCCTATTAAAGTGCCTGAGGCAATGCCCAGCACCATATAACCTACCTGGCTTACGGCATGAAACGCCAGAAGCTTCTTCAAATCATGCTGAATGAGCGCCATAAATACCGTCAAAATTATTGTGAACGCGCCGATTGCCATAATTATCACGGATAACGATTCTCTCACAGTAAAAAAATTCAAATAAGCGCGCAGCAGCAGATAAATACCGAGTAATTTATCCAGGCTGCCCGGCAGAAATGCCATTGTCGTTGCGGGGGTTGCCTGAGAGGCATCAGTAATCCATTCGTGAAAACCGAATATACCGGCTTTTATCATAGCCCCCAGCGCTATCAGCATAAATGCGGCGGCGTTTATAAAATTACCTGTATCCAGGGGAATAAAATCAGCCATAGATGTTGTTTTTGCCTTAACGATTAAAAATGCCACGCCAAGCAAAAGACAAAAATCTCCTATGCCTACGATAATAAGCGCCTTGGAAGCTGTTTTGAACGAATCCAGGGCAAGGACAGCGTAAAGCAGAATAAGAAGGCTGCCCCAATAAACAAGAAATTGTACAAGGTCGTTCGTATTAAACGCAGCTGTTGCGAGTATAAGGGTTAAGGTATAAAGAGCAAAATACAACAACTTATTGCGTTTGTTTTTAAGGAACGAGAAAGAATATAAAATCACAAGGCCGCCTATGGCCCACGTAAAAATAGTAAAAAATAATGCTATATTCATTTTATCTGCCCAAAATCGCGCTTACTGAATTTACAAAATTTAAAGGATACCTGATAAACAAACCTATTAAAAGAGACAATACTCCGCATATAAACACAACGGAGTTCATAGTAATTGCTACGCTGCCGGAGGCTTTGGTTTTTACCTCGCCCAGAAATATACCGTTAAACAGCCTTAAAAGATACAAAAGCGTGATAACAGCCGTAAATATCAGCATGGCTGAGGCAAAATTATAGCCTGCGTCAGCCGCGGCTATTATAAGAAAAAATTTGCTGAAAAATCCGCCGAACGGAGGAAGCCCGATAATCGCAAACGCGCATAATAAAAACGATACAGCTGCCACGGGCATAATTTGTAAAAGCCCGCCCATGCTGTTTAAATCCTTTGTGTGGGTTTTCTGCTCGACAATACCTGCTATAAGAAAAAGCCCTGCTTTGGCTATTGAATGCACCAGTATATAAAGAAGCGCGGCGCTTATAGCTGGGCGGGTATTGATGATAAGGCCTACAAATATATAAGCAAGCTGGCTTATTGTGGAATATGCCAGTATCTTTTTTATATTGTTTTCGCGAAGCGCGCTTAACGCGGCAACCAGCGATGAAACGATCACCAGCCCTAAAACAAATACGCTTGCGCCTCTGGAAACAATAAATACATCGGAAAAAAATCTTGCGTACGCGTATACGCCTATTTTTACCAAAACTGCCGCGTGTAAAAGCGCGGTTACGGGCGAAGGCGCCACTCCTGCGTCGGGAAGCCAGCTTGAAAGCGGTAATTGCGCAGATTTGGAAAATATGCCTGCCAGCATAAGCGCAAAAATTAAATTATTTACCTGTGTCCCGCGTAATAAATCAAAATTAAGCGTGCCATAATTTATATATATAAGTATAATGCCGGCGAGCATAATCGATGCGCCGAAAAAAGTTACCAAAAACGCTTTATCCGCATACCATAAATCGCTTTCCTTGCGGTAAAAACCGATAAGCCTGAAAGAGCAGAACGCCGTCAATTCCCAGAAGACATACATAAGAAGCAGGTTGTTGGAGAAAATAAGCCCCATCATGGACGCCACAAACAAACTCATAAGCGCGAAAAATTCCACCTTATTTTTATACGGCGACATATATCCTATGGAATAAATATATATAAGTATACTTACTGCGCCGGAAACGCACGCCATAAATATCGCTAAATTATCTACGCGAAACAAAAATTCAAACCCCACTTCTACTCCTTATTGATTCTGGCTATATTCGTGCAATGCCTTGCGATGTTGCCGGTAAAATCCAGCATATCGAAATACATATTGGCTGCGCGAGGCTCGCATATGCCTTTTGTAAGGCGCTCCATATGCTCTTTTCGGTAGCTTTCTATCAGGCTCTTTATACTGTTGCCGTTTTTTAGTATTGCCTCAAGCGCGCCGGTATCGCCCTGCGATAAAAAATCAGCTGTAAGCTTAACAGATTCTGACATTCTCTTGAACACCTCTTCGTACTGTTTTACTCCTATTTCGCTGAAAAGCAGTTTCTCCGCGATCTTTATTTCAATCCGCTCAATTAAAGACCTTACTTCATCGCCCATGCGTTCTATGTTCTGCGCTATCTGCCCGCAGAGCACCGCTTCCTGCTGCGCCTGTTTATTCATGTCTTTGGAAAACGCGACTATATCGGCCATTACCTGTTTTTCCAGATTATCCAGTATGACTTCTTTATTCAGGGCTCTGTCTAAATAATGCGCCTCATTTTCGATAAACCCCTGATAAACCAGGTTTACCATTTCAGCAACGGTCTTAACCATCTGCGCCAGTGTTTTTTTAAAACCATTCTTCATTCTTCGACTCCTAATTTGTTTGCTCGGAATGAACCCTGAGATTGTCGAATGGGTTCATTGCAGCTGCCCTCTTATTTTTTCTGTTTTTTCCTGCGAGAGCCTGACCAGGCCTTCTCCTGAATATATTCTTTTACCTTTTTTATTTAAAACAGCTATTCTTTCGGTACAGCAATAACACGGGTCTATGGCCGCCAATATTATAGTAGCGTCGGATATCGTCTGGCCCACTATTGTAGACTTATACGTCGGCAGATTCATAAAAGTCGGAGCCCTTACCTTGTGCCTGATAGGCCTGTTTGTTCCGTCACTTCTTACATAATGGAAACACTCTCCTCTTGGGGCTTCGATATGGCCTATGCCCTCCCCCGGCGGGATATCCTCAAGGTTAAGGTCTATCTCTGTATCCGGAAGATTTTGCAGGCAGTATTTTATTATTTTTATGGATTCGAATATCTCTAAAACTCTGACAACAAGTTTATCGAACACATCGCCGCTTTGCATGGTTATTATCTGCCATTCCACTTTGTCATACGCTTCATAAGGCGAGTCTTTTCTTACATCGCGCCTGATTCCGGATGCCCTTGCCGTAGGCCCAAGAGCGCTGTAACTTATCGCATCTTCTTTTTTGAGTATGCCTACACCTTTTGTCCTGGCGTGAAGCACCGGATCATCTACAACCGCTTTTTTCAGCATCGTTAATGTGGATATTATAGAATCTATCTTTTTTATGACAGGCGGGATATCTTCTTTTTTGATATTGCGCCTTACGCCTCCGGGCTTAAACATCGCGTAGTTATTCCTGTTGCCGGATAATATTTCCATTGCATCCAAAATCTCTTCCCTTAATTTCCACGCCCACATGTATACGGTATTATAACCCAGGAAATGCCCGGCAAGCCCCAGCCATAACAAATGAGAATGTATCCTTTCGCCTTCGGCTATTATCGTCCTTATAAATTGCGCGCGAGGCGGCACCGTAACCGGAATTATATCTTCCACTGCCCTAACGTAAGCAAGAGGATGGCTGGTAGAGCATATACCGCAGATTCTCTCCACAACAAAAGGCACCTGGTCGAATGTTTTTTCCTCGGAAAGCTTTTCTATGCCGCGGTGGTTATAGCCTACTGCCACGTCTATGTCGGTTATTTTTTCGCCTTCGACAGTAAGAGTAAAAAATTCAGGCTCTTCCTGCAGCGGATGGTACGGGCCTATTGGTACTATGGTTTTTTTCATGTTTATTTTTTATACTCCGCGATCCCTTATCGCTCCTTTATCCCATTCCTTATAATCTCTTCTCAGCGGATAAGAATCTTTCGGCCATTCATCGGGCAAAAGCAGCCTTTTTAAATTCGGATGGCCTGTAAATTTTACTCCTAAAAGCTCATGTATCTCTCTTTCTACCCAATCCGCACCTTTCATAATGGGGGTAAGCGAATCTATCTCAATGCTTTTTTTCTTGGGCAGCTTAACTCTCAACGATATCAACAGGTTTATATCTTCGACGGTAAAATGATACAAAATCTCTATATCAAGCCTTGTGTCAATGCCTGAGGCTATGTTAAATCTTGCTTTAAGGGTTTTAAAAATATGTGTCGCAACTTTTAGCATTGATTCAGGCTTAACCTCGATATAAATCCTTTTTTCAGATTTATCAAAGAAATCCACTATGTCTTCTTTAAATAAATCTTTTAATTCTTTTACGATTTGTTCTCTGTTCATTATTTTTTTATCTTCCCTATCAATTTAACGATACCGGCAATAATTGCCTCCGGCTTAGGCGGACACCCGGGTATATAAACATCGACCGGTATTATTTTATCCACAGGCACCGGACAATTATAGCTGTTAATAAACATCCCTCTGGACAAAGCGCACTCTCCTATGGCAACGACCAGGCACGGCTTGGGTGCCTGCTCGTATAATTTTTTTATTTTAGGTATACATTTTCTGTTGGCGGAACCTGTAACCAGAAGCACATCCGCGTGCCTTATACTGCCCACTAAAACCATGCCGAAGCGTTCGATATCGAACCTCGGAGTAAGGCAGTCCAATATTTCTATATCGCAGTTATTGCAGCTTCCCGTGGACAAATGAAATACCCACGGAGATTTTAATAATGCTTTAAGTTTAATTCCCATTTATAAACCCTTAATTGCCAGAATCACGGCTATTACCGCAAGTATCGTTACCGGGCCCCAGAAAAACCTCATCGCCTGATCAATACGCACCCTGGGGTTGGTGTTTCTTATAACAACTATAAGCGCCAATATGCCTGTATATTTTAGCGCGCTGTATAAAATATTGATACCATCGAACCTCATGCCTCCCAAAAATAGAATCACCATAAAAAACGGCAATAAAAATAAAAGCATATTTTTGGTAAGCCTGTAAATTGCAAGAGCGGCGCCTGAATATTCTATTAACGGCCCGGAGATTATTTCAGTTTCTGCTTCCGCAACATCAAAAGGTACAAGCCCTAATTTTGCCTGCACGCACATAAGCATCGCCAGAAAGGCCAAAGCCCCGGAATAGCTGCCTATTACAAATCCGTTCTGTGACTGAAAATTAAGTATGCCGCCAAGCTTTATCGAAAAATGACTGTGTATCACTACCGCCAGCACCGACAGTATAAACGGCAGTTCGTAACTTAAAATCAGTTTCATTTCTCTTGATGCGCCTATGCCGGCGTAAAGATTTCCCGAAGAAAATCCACCCAGCATAATGGACAAAGAAGGAATTACTAGCAGGTATATTAACACTATTATATCGCCAATAAACGTGTTTTGCGTATTTATATTGTTCATCCATAAAAGCGTAGATGCCAGCACACAGCCTGCAAAACCTATCACAGGGGCTGACAAAAACAACATTTTCTGGGAATCCTTCGGAATAAGGGTCTCCTTGCCGGATAATTTTATAATATCTATCAAGGGCTGCAATAACGGCGGGCCTACGCGGTATTGCACGCGCGCGGTAAGTTTTCTATCGACCCAGCTGGCTAAAAGCCCCAGCGCGGCTGTTAATAAAAATCCGTAAACTATAAGGTAAAATATATAACTCATGCTTTGTCTCTGTTCCAGTGCGTAGAATGAACTATCAGGTTATCGCCGGCTAAAAAAGTATTCTCTCCGAGCGGGATATCAGCTTTTTTTAAACTAAGGGCGCCATAAGGGCAGCTTTTTATGCAAAGAGGTTCATTGCCTCCGGTTTTTCTATCCAGGCAAAAATCACAATTATGCATTAAAAGAGGCACATTTTCAGGATAAATCGTTCCGTATGGACATGCGTGCGAGCAGGATTTGCAGCTTACGCAGCGCATATTGTGCCTGATTAAAAGTTTGTCTTTTTCTTTTTGCTGCTCCAGCGCATCAGAAGGGCATGAATTAACGCAATGCGGCTCTTCGCATCGCCGGCATAC
>JAFGKX010000030.1 GCA_016928375.1 Candidatus Omnitrophota bacterium
TTAAAAGTAGGGTAGGTGTTGCTCATAATAATTTTGTTCAAAATTCAGCAGAGATGGGATTTGTGGGAAGTTTTATATATGTTGCTTTGATGTATCTTTCATTTAAGGCACTGTACGTAGTACAGAAATTAAAGCCCAACAATATAAAGAAAGACTTTGCTATTTTACCTGTATTGGCCCGGGCGTTGTTAGTAAGTATCGTCGGCTTTGTAATTGTTACGTCCTTTATCACCATGGAGCTCGATATTTTATTTATATGGATTGGGCTATGTGCGGTAGTGCTGAATATTGCCCAACAGGAAATAGAGAATATTCGTTTTAAATTTGCGATTAAGGATATAGTAGTTATTTTTATTATTATCATAATACATCTGATAGGACTACATATTATAACTGTGACAGATATAATATAATAAAGGAAATAAAAGTGAACCCATTAATAAGCGTAATAATCCCATTTTATAATAATGTAAATTACATATCTCAAGCGTTAGATTCTGTCATAAACCAAACGTATAAGAATTTTGAGATTATTGCGGTGGATGATGGTTCGATCGATGATACAAAATATATTGTGCAAAAAAATATAAAAAAATACCCAGAAAAAATAAAATATTTATATCAAACAAATAGTGGTTCTGCTGCTGCAAGAAACAAAGGAATAGCAGAGGCAAAAGGCGAACTTATAGCTTTTTTAGATTCAGATGATACATGGCTGCCCGGTAACTTAGCCAGGCAGACAGAACTGCTTGATAAGACACCGGCAGTTTCATTAGTGCATTCTGATTTTATCTATTTTAATGATCAGGGCATTGAAAGGAAGTCTGAATACAGCAAGAATATTAAAAAACATTTTTCAGGAGATATTTTTTACTACCTTTTCAGGGAAAATTTCATATCGACATCCACTGTTGTTGTGAGAAAGGATGTTTTTGAAAAGTCCGGCCTTTTTGACGAGGAGTTTCGTATGTCGCAGGATTATGATCTGTGGTTGCGTATTACAAAAAAATACAAAGTTGGCTATGTAGATACTCCGTTGGTGAGGATACGCTGTCATGGAAATAACATCACCAGAAGTAAAGAAAAAACCTATGTATGGGTAAACAAGGTAATAGAAAAAACGATAGAGTCCTTTCCTGAAATTGAAGCAGAACTAAAATCGAATTTACCGTATAGATTGGCAAAAAACCACTTTACGATTGGGTATGAAATGTTCTGCAAGGAAGATTTTAAACAGGCAAGATCCGAGTTTTGCCATTCGATTAGATGCAAGTTTACGAAAAGAGCTTTTTTTTATTACATCTTAACTTTTTTAAATCCTTCTATACTCTCAGCATTAAGAGGATTAAAAAGACAGGTGCAGCAATGAACCGAAAAATTAAAATAGGTTTTATAAGTTACGGATTAGATGTAGGCGGCATTGAAACGCTGATACTCGAGATCTGTAAAAGGCTGCCTAAGGACAGATATTCTTTATGCGTATTTGAGTTCCAGGGTAACGGCAAACTGCAGCAGGAATTCGAACAAATAGGGGTTAAGGTGCATACAGTTAAAAAGATAAGAAACCTTGACTGGTCCTTACCTTTTAAGCTTGCGAAACTTTTTAAGCAGCAGGGAATAGATATAGTGCATGCGCATGATCAAAGCCCATGGCTTTATGCGGGTATTGCCGCTAAATTTGCCGGTGTGCCTGTAGTTTACACTGAACATACGACGCCGGATATTACTATCTATCAAAACGTAAACAGGTGGAAGAGGGTAGAAAAGGCGTTGTCAATGATTACAAAGCAGATAACCGCTGTCGCAGACAGCGTGGCCAGATATATGATAGATGAAGCAGGTATTTCCGCGAAAAAGGTCAAGGTTATATATAATGGTATAGATGCAAAAATATACGATAAGAAGGCCGATATTGCCGCAAAACGGAAAGAACTAGGCATTAAAGAGACGGATTTAATCGTGGGAAATGTTGCATCATTACTGCCTAAAAAAGACCCAAAGACGCTGCTTGAAGCTTTTAAGCTGGTTATCCAACAGGTCCCTAATGCCAAGCTTGTAATGGCAGGGGATGGATTATTAAAAGAGCAGTTGATGGCAATGAAGGATAATTTGGGGTTAAACGGCAGTGTTAAATTTTTGGGAAACAGAAGAGATATACCCGAGCTGCTTCAGGTTTTTGATGTATTCGCGCTTTCTTCTGTTAAGGAGGGGCTTCCGATAGCCATATTAGAGGCAATGGCTTCCGGGCTGGCAGTCGTAGCCACGGATGTAGACGGTAATGCTGAAGTGGTTCAGCACGGCAAAACAGGTTTCATTGTGCCTGCGCGTAATCCCGTTGCTTTGGCAGAGGACATTGTAAAACTTTTGCTTGATAAAGATGAGGCCAAAAAAATGGGCTTTTTGGCGCAGGAGAGAGTAAAAAATTATTTTACTTTTGAAAAGATGATTGCTGAATATGAAAATGTATATAATGCAGTGTTAAGGAATTGAGATGAGATCCGGTTTTAAGAATATAGTTTTTAATCTGATGCCCAAAAGCATATTATTTTATAAAGGGCGGCCTAGGCGCAATCTTGTTGCCCTGACATTTGACGACGGCCCGCACCCGCAAAATACGCAATTGGTGCTAAAAATATTAAAAGACGCGGGAATAAAAGCAACTTTCTTTTTAACGGGAGCTGAATCGGCAAAATATCCGCAGCTTGTAAAAGATATTTTTGACAGCGGTAATGAGATCGGAAGCCATAATTTTTCGCACAGCCATATCAGAAAAATGAAATATAAAGATATTTCCTGCGAAATCCAGCAGGCAAATAAAACAATGAAAGATATTACCGGAGTTTCTCCGAAACTTTTCAGGCCTCCTTATGGCGAACTAAGCATAGGGCTTTTGCTTCTTATGCTTTTTAAAAAAATGACGCTATTACTATGGTCTGTTGACAGCAATGATACATACGAAAAAACATCCCAGGGCATCAGGAACAGGCTAAATGCGTTAAAAGCAGGCGATATAATTGTTTTGCATGAAGATTACCAGCATACAGTAGATGCCTTGCCGCTTATAATCAAAGACATCAAACAAAAGGGCTTAAGATTTGGTTTAGTCAGCGAGCTTATGGAGAAGACAGCATGAAAGCAGATACGGGTAAAAAAATCAGGTTTATATTGCAATATTTTTATCCTGAAGTAGCATCTACTGCGCAATTGATGACAGAGCTTGCGCAAGGGCTGACTGCCCGGGGCTATAAAATAAAGGTATATTGCGGGCAGCCTACTTATGTGCGAAGCAAGACATTGCTGCCCAAAGAAGTATTTAACAATATAGAGATAGAGCGCCTTTCATGCACGCGTTTTGAAAAAAATAGCTCCATAGGCAGGATGATGAACTGGCTAAGTTATACGGTTTTGACATTTTTTAGGTTATTATTTTCTGGGGATAAATCGCCTCTTTTTATAATATCAACACCTCCGTTTTTATTTGTCGTAGGGTATCTGCTAAAGATCCTAAAGGGGCAAAAATACGTATGCCTGATCTATGACCTGTATCCGGATATAGCGGTTAAACTAAAATATATGCAGGAAAACAGCATAATCGCTAAAATCTGGGACAGGTGCAACAGGGCATTTTTTAAAAATGCCGATTTTGTCATAGTTCCAAGCGAAAACATGAAAACGCTTATAGATAAAAAAATAGGCAAAAACAACAAGGTAAAGGTAATTTACAACTGGGCAGACGGCGATTTTATAAAGCCAATGCCTAAATCAGAAAACTGGTTTGCTAAAAAGTACGATCTGGTCAATAAGTTGGTTATTTTGTACGCAGGCAATATCGGTTTATTCCACGAATTAGAGACTCTTATTGAAGCAGCCGGCAATTTGAGAGATAATAAAAATATACAGTTTGTATTCATAGGCGAGGGCGGAAAGAAGAAGAAACTGATGGATATGGCAGGCGAGAAGAAGCTGGATAATGTTTTATTTCTGCCTTATCAGGATAAAAGTATACTTTCGCATTCGCTTACCTGCAGTGATGTTTCGGTAGTTAGCCTTGAGAAGAACCTGGATTTTGTAGCAGCCCCGTGCAAGCTTTATACATCTATGGCAGCAGGGCAGGCAATATTGGGCTTAGTGGATAAAAATTCCGATGTCGCGAAGATAGTAAACAGGTATGAGTGCGGCTTTTGTGTGGACCAGGATGACGTTAAAGCAGTCGTAGAGACTTTGAAAAACTTAAGCCAAAATTTGCAGTTAATGGATAAATATAAACGCAACGCAAGAAAATGTTTCGAGGAAAACTTCAGGAAGGACATCATGATAAATAAGTATTCGGATGTTTTTTCGCATTAAACAAAGTCAAAAAATAAGAAAGCCCCTCGCTTCGCTCGGGACAATTCGCCGAGTGAAGAAAGAGGGCGAATTGGAGGAAAGAAATGAAAAGTGAAAATAAAAAGAAAGCTCTGGTAAACGGAGCAGGGGGATTTATCGGCAGCCACCTGGTGAAGCTGCTTAAGAATGAAGGGTACTGGGTAAGAGGCGTTGACCTCAAATATCCGGAATTCAGCAAAACAGCAGCCGATGATTTTGTCATAGGCGATCTAAGAGACTCGCGGCTTTGCGATAAGGTTACGGATATGCCTTTTGATGAATTGTATCAGCTCGCTGCTGATATGGGCGGGGCAGGTTATATTTTTACAGGGGAAAACGACGCAAGCGTTATGCATAATTCCGCCACTATCAATTTAAATATGCTTGAATCAGCGCGAAAGGCCGAGATTAAAAAAATATTCTATTCATCATCTGCGTGCATATACCCTGAATATAATCAGCTTGACCCGGATAATCCAAAATGCTCCGAGGAATCAGCTTATCCTGCTGCGCCGGACAGCGAATATGGATGGGAGAAGCTGTTCAGTGAGCGGTTGTATATGGCATATCATAAAAACTATAAGATGGAAGTGCATATTGCAAGGTTCCATAATATATTCGGCGAAGAAGGCACCTGGACAGGCGGAAAAGAAA
>JAFGKX010000031.1 GCA_016928375.1 Candidatus Omnitrophota bacterium
GAGCAACCTCTTTATCTTGCCAGCATAATTATCTTCGTCTGGACCAGCAATTACCAGGCATACATCCTTTCTATTATCAACCACCTTCTTAAGCCCTTCGGCAAGTAAGTCTAGTCCTTTTTTTTGATGTATTCTTCCCAAAAAAAGTATAAGTTTTTTACCATCTAATTGCGGATAATCTTTCCTTATATCTTTGGGCGGTTGAGCAGATACATAGTCTTCAAGATTAAGCCCCCGCGGGACCACTGCTACCGGCACATTAAACCCGAGAGCGAGAAACTGTTCCTTCTCATAGATAGAGGCCGTATGGACAGCAGCTGCATTAATGATATTACGGCGCTCTATCAGTTTTATATAGATATTCTTGACAACAGCGTTTTTTAGTTTAATCATATCCGGATCGAGGGCGCCGAAAGGGTTAATTATATACGGTATACCCTGGTGCCGGCAGCAACATACTGCTGCATAAGTAGGATATAGAAAAACAGAATGAATATGGACTACATCAAATTTATGGGCCTGTGTCTCCATAGCTTTATGTAAATCCCGGGAATAACAATATGATGCCGGGAAATTAACACGGAAATAAGTAACCTTAACACCCTCAACATCCTGCTGGTTATTCAACGGAACGTCAAGTCTTTTTTCCAAATCGATATTTGTCGTAAAAACAGAAGTCCCAACCCCTCTTTTAACAAGCGCCTTACAGAGTTCGTGTACTGCTTTTATGGGTCCGCCATACCTATAAGCTGGTATATAGCTTGGCATTACATGCAGTATCTTCATGAAAATTCTTTATTAAAGACCTCTTTTACCCTTCTGTTGAAGACCTGAATATCAAAATGTCTTTTGACTTCTTTTTTTAAAAACTCCGGGTCTGTCCTGTTTTCTTTAAACGTACATGCCCTCCGTACGGCGTTGACTATTTCGTCTACGCTGTCCGGATTCACTAAAAATCCAAGCCTTCCATTTATTAACGGGTCGGCGCTTCCATCCTTGTTCCCGGCTACTACCGGCTTCCCGCAAGCCATGGCCTCAAGATATACTATGCCAAATCCTTCTTTGCTGCTGGGCATGATAAATAGATCGCATAGATTATAATAATCCACCAGCTCATCGTCCGGGATAAGACCGCAGAATATAATACGGCGGCCTGTCTTTTTTTCCTTCGCCTTTTTAAATAAGCGGGGCACATCGTTTCCTGCGCCTATAACTAACCATACATATTTATCACCTAGATCCTGCATAACCTTTAGCATGATATCATGGCCCTTATATCGCTCCGCTGCATCCATCCTGCTTACGGTCAGCAAAATTATCTTTTCATATATGCCCCATTTTTGCAATAGTTTCTTGTTCTTTTCTCTTTGCACGAATATAGAAGTATCTACCGCATCATGTAATAAAACTATCTTATTTTCGTTAATACCGTTTTCAATCAATCGCTTCTTTGTATATTGGCTTACAGCCGTAATGATATCCGCATTTTTCAACCCCTCATACTTAATGCCGTATCTTAGGTTCCAGACATCGACGCTATGAGTTAAAACGGCATATCTCAGCCTGAAAATAGTTTTAAAAAGTAAGGCGGCAGGTGACAGATCGGCATGGCAGCAGACTAAGAATTCAGGTCTGCCGGATATGCATTCTGACAGGGCATTGAGAAAAAATACCGCTTTTTTAACGAAGCTTAACCTTATTTTGCCGCAATATTTAATTTTGAGGTTCCTCCACTGCAAAGACCTGTTTTTTCCTGCATCGCAAAGGGATATTCCGGCAAAAGTGTGCTCTCTGAATTCAGCATCAAGCGCGCTGCATAGGTATCTGTTGTATCGCTGAATGCCGCCCGTATCAAAAATCCCGCTGAATAATATTATAACTTTACTCATCTAATACATTCCTCTTATACCAATTTACAAAAGAAAGGATCGTTAATATGCATGTATAATTATAAAGCTTGCCGCCATTTAAAAAATCCTGCCATATTTTATTTACATTATTAGAATTCAGGCAGGGAATGTCTTCTAAATTACCGCTGGAGAGCGCGTCTGAACAATAATCTTTCAAGCCTTCTTTCAGCCATATCTGGAAAGGAAATACAAAGCCCTTTTTGGGGCGGCTGTAAACTTCCCTCGGCAGCAAATCCTGCGTGGATCTTATAAGTAATCTCTTCGTAAAATCGCTGCCTACCTTTAAATGCCCGGGAACTGTAAACATATTCTCTACCAAAATATGGTCGAGGAACGGCACCCTTATCTCTAGTGAGTTAGCCATGCTCATCCGGTCGGTATCCTGAAGCAGCATATTTTGCAAGTAATTTGTAATTTCTAAAAAAGAAAGTCTGTTTACCGCATCGGTTGGCTCCTGTGGCGCGGCAGGAGGTATGCTGCTAATATTTTTCTCATAGTCTATGGCCAGGATATTTGTTATATCATCGGGTAAAAAAACGGTTCTCTTCAAATAATACAGTTCATCGAGATTCTCGCATCCCAAAAAAGAAAAAATCAGTTTTAGCTTTTGTCTGTCTGCTGTCAATCCCTTTAACCTAAAAGCTAATTTAGCCTTACTGCTCCCGGGAAAAAGCCTCATGGTTTTCAATATATTGAAAACCATGGGCAAGGTCTTAAACGAAGAATATCCTCCAAAAAGTTCATCCCCCCCCAGCCCCGATAAGGCTACTGTAATCCCCGCTCTTTTAACGGCCCTGGAAATTACAAAAGTATTAAAACCGTCCATGCTTGGCTGATCCATTGAGTCAAAAATAGCGGGTATAGTCTTAATAATATCCTCTTGTTTCAAAAGTATCTGCTTGTGGTCGGTGTTGAATTTTCTTGCTATCTTTTCCGAAAATTCTCTCTCGTCATAATCCTCCTCTTCAAACACGATAGAAAACGACTTTACGGGGCGGGTGGAATGTTTTTGCATCAGGGCGACTATAACACTTGAATCTACGCCTCCGCTCAAAAAGGCGCCTAACGGAACATCGCTTACCATCCTGATTTTAACCGCTTCATTCAAGATGGTGCGGATGTCGGCGAGGTGCTCTTGTTCTGTCTTCTGCAAGCCCGGCATCTTTTTAGCAAGGGGAAAACCCCAGTATCTTTTAATGGACAATTTTGAATTTTCAAAAATGAGATAGTGCGCAGGCAGAAGCTGAAAGACATCCTTTACCATCGTCTGTGGCGCCGGGACACAGCCGTAAGCAAAATAATCTTCAAGCGCCCGGGTATTAATATCTTTCTTTGTAAAGCCGGATGCCAGCATTGCTTTTAATTCTGAAGAAAAAATAAGCCTGCCGTTTCTAAAACAGTAAAAGAAGGGCTTAATCCCAAACCTGTCCCTTGCTGCAAACAGCCTGGCTTTCTTCCTATCCCAAATAGCTAAGGAGAACATACCGCGTAAATAGTCCAGGCACCTCTCGCCATATTCTTCATAAAGGTGCACTATAACCTCGGTATCCGTTTTTGACCTAAAATTATGCCCTGCCTTTTCCATTTCTGTTTTCAGTTTTTCGAAATTATATATTTCGCCGTTAAAAGTAATCCAAACTGTATCATCCTCATTAGACATAGGCTGATGCCCGGCATTCGATATATCTATTATCGATAACCTGGTGTGTCCTAAACAGACGTTTTGCTCATACCGCAGACCGGTATCGTCTGGTCCTCGATGAAGCATTCTGCGGCTCATCGCCTTAACCAATTCTATGCTATCAGACCCTACTATTCCAGAAATGCCGCACATCTTATCTCTTAAAAATTCTAACGGCCTTTAGCCGGCTTATCAGCCATATATAAGCCAATACTATTAAAGGCCCTCTCCTGTTAAGTTCTTTTGATAATCTGAAGAAGCGCCTATACTCTCCTCTTAAAAAAAGACTGGCC
>JAFGKX010000032.1 GCA_016928375.1 Candidatus Omnitrophota bacterium
AAAAAAAAACAAAAGCCATAAGAAACATCGAAGAAAAAATGGAAATGGTAAGCGAGGATTCGCTCAGGCACCATATTCTGGAGGCAGCCAAGAATTTTAAAATATCATGGATAGAACTCGGGCGGGCGCTATATTCCGTATGGAAAGATAAATCATACAAAGAATGGGGCTACAGCACCTTTGAAATTTATACCGCAAAGGAAATAGGTATAAAGCAGCAAACAGCGATGAAGCTTTTAAAAAGCTACTACTTTCTTGAAAAAGAAGAACCGGCTTATCTTAAAAAAGAGGACGCGCAATCTTCCGGCGTCGCATCATTGCCCAATTATGAGTCGGTTAATGTCCTGCGCCTTGCCAAGAGCAAAAAAATCGACACTCATGATTATGAAAATTTAAAAAAAGGCGTATTTGAAAAAGGCAAGGATGTGCGCGAGGTAAAAAAAGACCTCACTGCGATATTAAGGCAGAGAGAGGAACTTGAGCCGGAAGAGGCAAGGGAAAAGAAAAGGGTCTCTTCCATACGCCGCCTTGTGGCAACATTAAAAACATTAAAAGAAGAGGCGCAGGTTTCGAAGCTTTTATCCGCGCCTTTGATAAAAGAAACCGCGAGCCTTATAAAAAAATTAGAGGAGGAAATACATGGCTAACATCAAAAAAATCGGGATCATTACAAGCGGCGGCGACTGCGGCGGGCTAAACGGCGTTATAAAAGGCGCAGCAGCTATGGCTAATTCATTGGGAATAGAATGCTTCATCATACCTAACGGCTACGCAGGGCTTTACAATCTGATAGATTTTGACAAGCTTACGCAGCTTACACCTGAAAGAAATGACCTGATAAATATTACTCTGGCAGGCTCGCAAGCTGGAAATTCGCGCGTTAAGATAAAAAAGATAACTGATGATAAAAAATATGAGCGCATCAAAAACGGGCTTAAAGAATTTTCAATAGACGCGCTTGTCATAAGCGGCGGAGATGATTCAGGAAGCGTAATTGTGGATCTGGCTTCTCATGGTATTCCATGCGTGCATGTGCCAAAAACAATGGATCTGGATCTTCAGACATATTCAGTCGGCGGCGATTCCACAATAAACAGAATAACCACATTTGCGAATGATCTTAAGACCACAGCGCACACACATAACAGAGTCCTTGTGTTAGAGGTGTTCGGCAGATACGCAGGGCATACGGCATTCAGAGGCGGCATTGCAGCTGATGCTGATGCAGTGCTTATACCGGAAGTGCCTGTTGATTTTGATGTTTTGTATAATGACACAAAGCATAAACTTTTTAACAGAATAAACGCAAGCGATGTAAAAGCCGGATATTATCTGATAGTAGTCGCGGAAGGCCTGAAAAACGCGAATGGCGAAGAAATCGTAGATGAAGGCGCAGGGCTGGATGCATTCGGGCATAAAAAATTAGCAGGCGCAGGTAAATACGTGTGCCAGCAGCTTTCAAAGAAATTCAAATCCGATAAGGCAATAAAAGACCTGATGAAGAAAACGCACATGTATGTTGAGGGCATATACGACATACCTGAAGTGCGTGAGGTAAGCCCCGGGCATCTTGTACGCTGCGGTTACAGTTCAGCATATGACGCAAATTTCGGAAAAGAAGGCGGCGCAGCAGCGGTTCTTTTACTTAAGAAAGGCATGACAGGCGTTACTATTTCCGGAGTATCGGGCAAGACAGTAAAATACATGAAGACCGAAAATGCCATAAAACAAAAGCATGTGGATCTAAACCAGGTTGAATTGCACGAAAATATGGGCATATGCTTTGGAAGAAAACCAAAGGCATACAGTCCCGAATTTGAGGAACTAAAACAATCGCCTGAAAGATATATGTAAATGAAATACCGTCATTGCGAGTCCGCCAAAGGCGGACGAAGCAGTCCCTAAACATGAGATTGCTTCGTCGCTATCGCTCCTCGCAATGACGCATGTGAACATTATGATAAAAAAATTATCCACAACGCTGGCTATACTGCTACTAACTAGTGTTTTTTCTTTTGCTCAAACCAATAGGCCGATTCAGATAAATACAGGCGCATCCTGCCAAAAAATAACCTCTATGCTGGGTGAGCCCGTAAAAGAGGCTGTAATAAGCGAGTTTTGGGGCAATAAAAAGTCCCTTTACAAGATAGGAGAGAACGATTATTGCGTAATCGAATATCTATTCAGCCGCGTCAAAAACATCCTATTCCTTGAACAGGTAACTGGAGAAGAGGCCTTATCCAAATTTAATCAATAAAAGATATATTTTTTTTGTTGCATTAGTACAAACTTTATATTATAATAATAAAAGTATTTATTCAAAATTAACTATTTTATCAAAGAATATTCCTTCATGCTTAAATTCTTAAAAATAATCATAACAATTGCAATAGCGATAAATAACAGCCAAGCCCTGGCATTAAACCAACCCTTAAACAGCCACGCCTTACGCCCGTTGACAGCTACCTTAGCGGAAGAAACAGTATTTATAAATAATGTAGAAAGGGGCACAATAGCGCTGGAACCAAAGCAGGTAGAGAATCTTTTAGGTAGAATAACCGCAAGCCCCGGATTGCATGGACAGTTAAACGGCATATTTGAACAAGATGATGAATTTATAGATTTCTTTTTGAATCCAGGTAATTTTATAGAGAGGTGTAATGACGATGGATTATTAGTTATGTTATGCAATTTTATGACCAGTTTATTAAGCAATAATGATATTTTGGGGGAAATCCCGATTTGTAATTACGCCGGATTAAGGGCCCAGGCTGAAAGAATAGCAGAACAATTAGCAATACGTTTAGGCCGCCTGGAAAATATATTATCGGATCGTACATTATATAAACATACAAGAGCCGATAATTTATTGAATATGGCAAAAGAATATGCCGTGGATCCATCGCTCGTATACTATTTAGATATACGCCACAGCGGAATTACCATATTAGGGTCAGACGCCTCATTACTTTACACTGAAAATGGAAAATATAAGACTGTGGATGGTATACTAAATAATATTTTATTTTTCTCAACAAGAAAAGTATTCTTAGGAGATTCTCCCTATGTCTATAGCGTTGGCACAGGTAAATTGTATTATTACGGAAGGCCGCTGGATATAAGCTGCGATTTTTGTAAAATACCGAATGAGTCTGAAAACTGGTATTTTAAGCAGATATGGAGAAATGGCATACCGACCGATGAAGTGGATACAAGCTATCTTGTGATAAACTTCAGAAATTTCTGCAAAACTCCATGCCCATTTTGCAGGCGCGCTTCAGGCGAAAGGGAAAGATGCTTTGGCCTTACAGCCATGCAAAATCAAAATATCAGCGTAGATGAAGGGCTAAGCCAGATCGAAACGGCTCATGGAAAGGATATTTTTAGGACAATACAAAAAATTTCGGTTATGGAGGCAGGTTTTGCTACAGAAGAAGAAGAGGTCGTGTTTCTGAAAGATTTAATAGCGAAATTAAAAGCCAGGGGTTTTACCGGCAAGATTACTCCTTTTACATCATTTTTAAGGGCGCAGCAATCGTTTAGGGAGTTGATAAAATGCGGTTACAGCATGGATGAATGCCTGTTTCCGCTTGAATGCTTTACCAGAAGAGAAGAAGTTTTGGGCGCTAGAAAAAACTCTACATTCGAAGAATCTTTGGAATGGATGAAAGTAGCTAAAAAATATTATAAAAGCGTACGTGTTTTCCTGCTTATAGGCCTAGCGGACAACCTGGATGATTTAAATAAATTTATTCCCATATTACTTGAAAACGATATTCAAATCCAACTAAGCTCATATGCCGTTGCTTTGCCGAGGCAGCGAAATTTATTGTGCTATGATATAGTACGGGATGAAAGAAATAACGGGCATATACGCTTCTTACTGGAGGCGGTCAAGATAGCCTTTGAAAATGGGGTTAGCTGCCCCGAGGCGGTTGTAATGAATGGCGTTTGGCCTATGCATGCTGACAGTTTAATTCACCTAAACAGCCCATTGCGAACACAGCGAGCCCAGCATAATTTACCATTTACAGGGTTGCTAGAAACCGCAGCATAAAATCTTGCATAATGTTTAAAAATATGGTAATATTTCAAAATAAAGGAAATTGATATGGGAAAGCAAAATTTTTCGTTCGATATAGTATCTGAAGTGGATCTGCAGGAAGTTGATAATGCCGTAAATCAGCTTAAAAAAGAAGTTGCTATGCGGTATGATTTTAAAAACAGCAAAACCACAATAGAATATAGCCGCGATGAAAAAACCATTACATATATAACAGAGGATGATTTTAAGCTGCGCGCCATAAAAGAGATGCTTAAAGAGAGGCTTATAAAGAGAAAGATATCCATAAAATCTGTTATTTTTAAGGAGCCAGAACAGGTGTTCGGCGGCCATTATAAGCAGGTAGTGACAATAAACACAGGCATTGATAAGGACAAGGCAAAGGAGCTGGTCAAGATTATCAAGGCCTTTAACCCCAAGATACAGGCGCAAATAGAGGGTGAAAAGGTGCGTGTTTTTTCACCAAAGAAAGATGATCTACAGGATGTAATGGCGCATATAAGAGCAGTAGAATTCTCGCTGCCGCTAAGTTTTTGCAACTACAGATAAACAAAATAACCAACAAAACCCCACAGAATTACCCAAAGTAAGCCATAAAATCATCAATTTAAGCCCTATTCGCGCTATATCTCTATGTCCGATAATATATCTTATGTTAACTACGCAATAGGGCGAGATGGCCTATAATGCTTATATTATGCTTAGGTTATGGAATTGTACAGTTTAGGTGTGGATAATCGTCTTTTCAGGCCACTAAGGGCAAGAAACTATTAGCAAGTACTATCAGGTAGTATTTATGCAGATTGGCGAAGTGCGGCTGGATTTCTAAGCGCGCCTGATAATGGTACGGCGGGGTTTTCTGTGCCTGGGGCGGCTTGCTGTGAATGATCTAATAAGGCCTGCCTTAATTCTGTATTGCTTTGATGTAGTTTTTCAATAACAACAATGATAACCTCGAGCAATTGACGAAGTGATTGCGTGTTGCTTAAAAACCCAGTGTCATTTATAGCTGTTCTTAAAAATTGTAAGGCTTCAGGTACGGTTCTTAACCTGACTGTTTTTGTTGCCTTTGGAGAATCTGGTTTTGGTGCTGGTTCAGCAGTCGCTCTTCGAGCAGGCCTTCTGGCAGGCTCTTCGACCTCTCTTCTTGCGGGTTTATCAGGTTGAAATGCCTCTTCAGACATATTTACTAATTCTATAATTATAGACCTAAGACGTACAACATGTTCTGTTTTTCTTATTTTACTGGTCAATATACTGTTTAGCTCATTTATCAATGTGGATACCTTTTTTTTAAGCTCATTATCAGGATGGGTGTCAGGATGATATCTCTGTATTACATCTCTCATTGCTTGTGTTGCTCCTTCCGTATCTCTTGCGTCTCTTATACCGTATAACAATATAATAGCAACGCCATAAACATGGTTTGGATATTGACTAATATACGTCTCTGCGCATGAAAAATATTGCCTAAGAGCAAACAATCTTTCTTCAAAAGTAGGCAAATCCATCATCATATTTGCAAGATCTTTAAGGTTTTTGGGAGGAAGTGTTTGTTGCGCTTTTTGCCTTGGCTTTGAGGCAGGTTTTGGCGGTGTTGCAGAAGCAACCGCAGGAGCAACAGATGAAGTCCTGGATGATGATGCAGGCGGCCTCCATTGCAGCTGATCCAAAAAAGCATTTAAACTGCGCCATATTATTCCAAAATGTTGATCAGCAGTAGCGGCTTTATCACGTACAGCATTGACAATCAAAGAGAAATTGTTCGTTAAAAGAGTTGATTCGTCAGCCATAACCTGACCGGATGACAACCTTCTTCTTAAAGATGCGACATAGGCTGTAAATATACTGGCTAAAAATATTTCAGCATATTTTTCAGCATCATTAGCCACATTAGTAGCCCTTTGCCGGTTAGATAATGAGCTATAAAGCCTGCTTGCGCCTTGAAACATTTCATCCATAAAAACAGGAAGCCTTTCTTTGTTTGCCCCTAATAAAGCATCAAACGCTTGCGCGTTCTCAACAGATAATGCAGATACGGTCCCGGGGCTTGCTTTATTAAATATTTGCCCGAAATATGCGGCAATATAGGACAAATTTAAGCTGCTTAATATTCCTGTCAATTCCGGCTTGCTGTCTTGTAATCTTGCCAATGCAGACATTATAACACCCCGATTTTCAGGCCTTGCATTGGTATGGGTAGTTATAGCCCAAGCATATATATCAGCTATAAGCTCGCTATCGCCCTTGCCTGCCTGCAGCAATGCTTTAGCAGTTATGGCTTGCCTATGAAAATCGCACAGTAAGCCGCAAATACTATAAAACTCTATAAGAAAAGCCTCCAATCCGTTACGATCTATGGCAGATTGAACCAATTCTGATGCGCTTGTTTCATCAGATAGAATTTGCATCGCAGTAAAATTACGTTTTGCAGTATAAAAACTCGACTGTTGCCCTACAGGAACTGTATCATCTTCTTCCGATGCTGCAGGCCTTTCCTTTTGGCTTTCAGGACGCTTATCTTCCAGCATCAATACCTGTGATCCTGTAAGAAGCGATGGCTGTCTGCCGGTCAATGCGCGGCTGATCCTGGTTAATACCCCGACTCGCATTACATCATTATATAGCATACGATATATAGCTCTTGTGCCTGCTATTGGATCGCAGGCAGCCAGGATTTTCCTTCCGTTGCTTGGGTTAAGGATTATATACTGTCTTAGCGCATCTGCAAATTTTTTTGTTTGTATGGCATTTGAGCTGCCGCCGCGTTCTTCATCTGCAGTGCAAAACATTGAAAATAAGATTTCTATCCAGTCGTGGAATTTTTGCGGGTTAGACATAACTTGCTGCATCGCGCCTGCAAGCAATTGCCCATTAAAATCCTCCCGCCAAAATCTTCGTAATTGCCTGTCAGTCCCGCCGCCGTGGCTTCTAAAAACAGTAATCAACGCACGCATTGCCTCCATAAGGTCATCATCGTTTATCCTGCGTATTTTTCTAAGGGGCGGTTCACCTAATAGTATTCGTAAGTGGTTACGCAAATTAAGCAGTACATCTTCAGCTACCTCTCTTGATTCCCCGCTTGCTCTGACAAGCCGTTCTACATATGCAGCATATACCGAAATAAGCACTCTTAAAACATTATGCACTTTTTCCGTATCCCCTGATCTTTCCACCTCACGCTCAGTGCTGCTTAATATAGCTTGTAGCATAGAGCTTGTTTTTTCGTAATCCCTTAGTAAAAGCTGGAGCAGGGCAATTCTGTTTTCCTTTGTAAGATTATTTACCAATGGCTCAAGCCCATCTACGGTTATTTTAATAGGCCCATTGAACCGAGGCACTGGCTTGCGTGTTTTTCTTAGAACTTCAGAGACAGGCCTTAATGCATAGCTGTCACTTAAAAAAAGTTGATTTATTATAAAAACGGTAAGTATTGTTATGCGGAAAAACTTGTTCATATCTTTAATCACTATTAATTAAAAGCCTTAATTTAGCTACAAATAATAACCCCCAAACACAGAAGCTTTACAAAAGCTATGCGTTCGGGGGAGTGTTATCTTTGGCTTATATTATAGCAAAAATACTGCGGAATTTCAAGGAAATTAAACCTTATTTTTCCTTCTCTTCTGCCCAGGATAGAACTTGCCAGCCAAATCCTATAAGCTTATTATTTTCGAATACTATGGGGGTTAATTCGTCTTCAGATATGTCCGCGTCAGAATGGATGATATCAGTGTAGTAATATAAAATTTCGTATGTTTTATTATTTGTTTTTAACAACTCTGTTTTGAATGGATTCTTAACAACGCCTATCGTATCGCCCCAGCTGTTGCAAACTATGATTTCTTTGGTTCCCATCATATTCAGCACTTTATCTTTTGTCATGCCGGGCGTAAGCCTGGTTATTTTTGCCTTGTTCTGGGCTCTTACCTGATACAGCGCGGTAGTTGTCGAACATCCGGCAAGGCATAATAAAACAACAAATATTACGGATATTTTTTTCATGTTTGCGTTATGTTTTAAGATTACACTATTCTGTCAGCGTGCTGGACTATATAATCATGGATGGCTTCGCGTTCGGCATCATTTATTACCAAAAATTTAATGCCTGATTCATAGTAGTTGTCGTCTTTCGGAATAGTTGATGCCCAGGCAACAATTGCCTGTACGACTATTTCCAGGGGATGGTTTGGCAGGCTGAAAGTAAGTATCGCGTGGCTGCCGTCTTTTAGCGGCTTTTTGGTTCGTATCCTCATGCCCCCTTCGCTTACGTCCCGCGTATTGCAATAAAATTTATCGGGGGTTTCCGGGTTAAAATTAACAAATACCTCAAAAAATCCCTCAACCCTTAATGCTTTTCTTTTTTCATGAAAATTTTCCACGCTCACTCCTTATTCTAATCTTATGATAAACCATATATAAAAACAGGTCAAGTGAAAATTATAATAATAATCCATATCCGTTTAAAACAGCTTCACATGTAAGCTGTATTAACGGCCCGTATTCCCCTAAATCCGCTTTGCTTAATGCAGCATAATATTTATACCTGTCATCAACCTTTATTACGGCAGGGGCAAATCCACGCATCAAAAGCTGTGTTATCATGATAAGCCTTCCGACTCTGCCGTTTCCATCAAAAAAAGGATGTATTGTTTCGAAGTTGTAGTGGGTTGCGGCTGTCTTTTTTATTATTTCCGGTTTAGGGCTGTTTATGGCCAAGATAAGCTTTTTCATTCTTGCCGGCACTTCCTGCGCGTTCGGAAGCGGCTTTTCCGTATTAGTCAAATTTACATAACCGGTCCTATATTTTCCGGGAAGCTTATCATTAAAATTATACATAACTATGGCATGGAGTTTTAGTATGTAATCCTGGGTAATCTTAAATCCGGGTTTCAGGCATTCCAGTATATAGTTTAAGGCATTACTATGGTTTATTGCCTCCAGATGCTCATATAAAGTTTTACCTCTTACTTTTTCGCCTTTTATAGCTGCTTCGGTTTCCTTGATGGTCATGCGGCTTCCTTCGATGGCGTCTGAATTATGTGTAATTTCAAGAAAGAGCTTATCCCGTATCGCTTTATTGCTTTTAAGCACCCTTAGAGGATCTTTTGCGAATTGTTTTTTTGCTTCATATACCATGGGGGTTATATCAATGTGTTCCCTGAAAAGCTCATCTATTGCGCGGGATTGGCCCGGATGCGGCAATACGCGCTTGTTTAACCACCTGTAAACACTCTTATAGGTCACCTCCAGGGCCTTTGCGAGGGCCGTAGGAGTAAATCCCGCTTCTGCTACAAGCATATCCAGCTTCTTTTTATCGGAGAATACATCTTTTTTCATAATATACCTTTTTTATTAAAATTATGTTTAAATTAATAGGACATATGTCCTATATTTCTTACATAATAATTATACATTGTGTCCTATTATTTGTCAACAAAATCCGCGTAATTTAAGTATGCCTGGGGTTAGATCGCCCTTTATAGGGCATTTTTAGGGGGGGGATTATTCTCCGATAATCTTTACCAATACGCGTTTACGCCTCTGGCCGTCAAATTCACCGTAAAATATCTGTTCCCATGGCCCAAAATCAAGCTCTCCTTTTGTGACAGCAACCACTACTTCGCGGCCCATAATGGTCCTTTTAAGGTGGGCGTCGGCGTTATCTTCTCCTGTAAGGTTATGCTTATACTGCTCTATCGGCTCATGGGGCGCAAGGCGCTCGGTCCATTTATCGAAATCTTTATGGAGCCCGCCTTCATCGTCATTTATAAATACACTCGCGGTTATGTGCATCGCGTTTACCAGGCAAAGCCCTTCTTTTATGCCGCTCTTCCTGACCGCGGCTGCGACTTCCGGCGTGATATTAACTATCGCGTAGCGGTCCTTGGTGTCCATCCAGACATATTCGGTGTGGGATTTCATTGCTTAGCTTTTTCTTTCTTTAGACCCTTTGCGAGATTTAGAACGCCGACTACTAATAAAATCCATATAATGACCCAAATCAACCAACCTTTCATAGAAGCTCTTTGCAATTTCATCAATACATGCGTAAATAAAATTAGGCCTGATGCAGAGCAAGAAAAGAATACGACCAAGTGTTTATTTTTTCTTACAAAACTGATTAAAAGAAAAATTATCGCAATAATCGTGAGAATGTTGTTTAATAAAATTACCGTTGATTGGCTCATTATCTTTCCCCTTTTTCATATAATTCCATTACCTGATTAATCCTAAACCTGAACCTCGTCACCCTTTTGCATTGAGTTCTCATCAATGCGGGCAATATGCATTTATTGCACCTTGCATTTTTCTGCGATCCCTTGAATATATCTTCAGTATGTTCCAAAATTGCACATACTGAAGACACCGTTTATCAATTATTACCACGTTTCTCCCAAGGTTGTCACAGTAAAATGTCACAGTATGTTACAGTAGCGCGTCACAGTAAAACATAGTGCTTGGTCGGGTCGGTCGGACTTTTGGCTACGATTTTAATGACCTTTCTCCCAACCAATTCTCCCAAATCTCGCTGGGCAGTGCGCCGAATACAAGAGGCAACAGACTGGTATTCATTAACGCTAAGCGTGCCTTTGATAATGAGACGCTTAATCGCCTTCTCCTGACGCTTATTCAACCCAATCTTTTTAATCTTTTGAAGCTGGCCATCCTGCTTAATTAACTGCTCGCCTTTGGCCTGAATTTCTACCATCTGCGAACGTAAACCATCAACAAAGTATTCGAGCCATGCCGTCATATCCATACTATTATTCCTGACAGATTGGATCGCCTGATAATACGCCGGGCGGTCTTTATCGTAATATTCCGAGATCGTAAAGAGTCGCTTGAAGTCATAGCCGGTCTTGTAGAGGATGAGCGTTGAGAGAAGCCGAGCCGTCCTTCCGTTACCGTCAATGAACGGATGAACATGCACAAATTGAAATTGAGCAATACCAGCTACAATGATAGGCGACGTATCTTTGGCCTTGTTCATCCATTCCGTAAACTCCCGCATGAGATGCGGAACCTCTAAGGGCGCGGGCGGAGTATAAACTACCTCACGCGTACGGGAATTTACGACATAGTTTTGTATCTTGCGGTAATTGCCAGGGTCTGCGTTCTCGCCACGGACGCCTTTTACAAGAATCTTATGGAGCTCTCGAACAGTGCCATCATTAATAGGATCGCCCTTACCGAGATACCTTGAGATAAAGTCCATTGCCTTCTTGTAATTCAAAAGCTCTTTTTCATCATTACGGCTGACACCTTTGACCTTTTTGCCTTCCAAAATGTTCTTGGCTTGTTCAAGGCTTAAGGCCGTGCCTTCGATGTGCGTGGAATGGTGCGACTCAAGAATGAGTGCCTTTTCCTGCATGTCGGCGATCCAGTCGCCCTTAAGTTTTACCGCATCCAGAAACCCCCGCACCCGCTCAATCTCCACGAGCGCCTTATTGATCTTAGGGGTTATGGTGTATTTTGGGCTAAATGACATCGGTTACCTCCTATCTGAACGAACGCTTTATCCTAAACCTGAACCTCGCCACCCGCCTGCATTGAGTTCTAATCGTATGTAAATACACTCGCGGTTATGTGCATCGCGTTTACCAGGCAAAACCCTTCTTTTATGCCGCTTTTCTGAAGGCACTGGTTTACCTGCGAGGTTATATTCAGAAATTCCGTCTTGCCTTTAGTATTAAACCAAAGGTATTCAGTGTAAGCTTTCATGGTGATTGCAATATTACACTTAACGTTAATTATTGTCAAGAGCATTAAATATGTATATAATAATCTCACTATGCTTGAATCATATAAAAACTGCGGCCTTTGCCCCAGAAAATGCGGTGTTGACAGAACCTTAGGGCAATTGGGTTTTTGCAAAGCGCCTGCGGAATTAAAATTAGCTGCTTATATGGCGCATAAGTTTGAAGAGCCGCCCATAAGCGGCACAAACGGTTCAGGAACCATATTTTTTAGTTTCTGCACAGCGCGCTGCTTGTATTGCCAGAATTATGCATTCAGCCGCGGCGCAAAGGGGAAATTTATATCTATAGATAGGCTTTGTGAAATTATGCTCAAACTTCAGGATAAAAACTGCCACAATATAAACCTCGTGACCCCTACGCATTACGTGCCCTCTTTTCTATCTGCATTTGCCAAGGCTAAAAAGAAAGGCCTTAAAATACCCATTGTTTATAATACAAACGGCTACGAAACCATTGAAACGCTGAAAATGCTGGACGGTATAATCGATATTTACCTGCCTGACGCAAAGTATTCCGATGATAAACTCGCAAAAGAACACTCCGGTTTTATAGGCTACGGTAAATATAATATGTTAGCGCTGAAAGAAATGTATAGGCAGGTGGGGAATCTCGACCTTGATTCGCAAGGCGTAGCCAAAAAAGGCCTGATTATACGCCATTTAGTCCTTCCGGGATATCCCGAAAATACTCACGGCGTGCTTAAAACAATCGCTGAAGAAATATCAAACACCATATATATCAGTTTTATGAACCAGTATTCGCCAATTGCGCAGGTTAAAAACCACCCTAACTTATGCAGGCGCCTGACGAACAAGGAATACGGGAAAGCAAAATCTTATCTTGAGGAATTTGGTTTTAAAAACGGTTGGGTGCAGGATTAAAGGTTATCTTTTGCTTTTTGCAGTCTTTCCAGAAATTTATCTTTATTGAACTGTTTTGTCCAGCCTTTAATAGTGAGCCAGCCGCCAAAACGAACCAGGTAGTTATGCCAGTAGCGGTTCCATTTCTTCCAGCCAAGGCCGATATCATGTAAAAAGAAAATTATAGCGGGAAAAGAAAATATACTTAGAATTATCATAAAGATATATTTGAACTGATAAAACTTACCCATAATCTTCTTGGCAGCGGCTTGCATTTCTTCCGCTTTCATGGGCGCATCCGGCTTAAACAACGGGAAGCTGCCGTCATAATATTCCCAGCCCAGGTCCTGCAGCGAATAAATCCTGTTCTGGCTCTGAAGCCTTTCCCTTAGCTGCGTACCGGGCAAAGGCACAGGCAGCAAAACCTGCACCGTATCAAGCTTTGCCTTTTTAATAAAATTCCTGAAGTGCTTTACCCTCTCTTCTATCGGCATGTTAAAGATAGCACCTTCATTCATAGGATATCCAAAAATAAACATGCCGTGCACTACAAATCCGGATTTATGAAACACCGATGCCATAGACAACATATCTTCCGGGGTTAAGCATTTGTTCATTGCTTTAAGTTCCTCTTTTATGGGAGATTCAAAGCCTATCGCTACTCTAACAATACCGGCTTCCTTCATAGCGTGAAGAAGCTCTGCGTCCTTGGCCTTGTCCAGCCTTATCTGAACACCCATACGTATGCCTATACCTACGCTTTCCTGATAATCCTTAAGCATACGGCAAAGCCTTATCGTCTCATCCCGCTCTTGTCCAAAGAGATCATCGACAATGAAAAAATTCCTGGCATCTTTCGTTTCAACAAGAAAACTTATGGACTCAAGCAGCCGTTCAGGCGAAGCGGACCTTGCTTTGCCTTTTACAGTGCAGAATTCACAATCCATGCCGCAGCCTCGTATCCTGCCTACAGGATATGATTTTATTTTGGCATAGCGCACCAGCGAAAAATCAGGCAAAGGCAATTTATCAAAATCAGTGATAGGCTCTCTTTCCGCAGTCTTGACAATTTTTCCTTCTTTTAAATAAGCAATGCCTTTTACATCCGACATGGCCATCTTGCCTTCTATGGCAAATATAAGGTCCTTAATGGTCTCTTCGCCCTCGCCTATAACAATATAATCTATTCCCGAAGACAGGCCTTCGGCTATATTATCGCCTGTAAAATGCTGGCCTCCTGCAATGGTTATAATACCTTTGAGCTTATAAAACTGCGTTATCTGATAAAGCCTGGGTATTGTGCTTGTCAGGCCGCCGTAAAATCCAACGACATCCGCGGGCCTGTTCTTCTGCAGGAATTCGTGGTCAGCGCCTAATAAAACATCTTTTGGCCCACACCAGACAAGATTGTTTTCATCAATAACCTCGACATCCCATTTCTCCATCTTATTTACAGCGCTGGCAACGGTCACGGGCCCCAATGCGGTGGTACCCTTAGCGGCGCGGGTATAAATATTAAAGGCAGGGTAAGCGGGAATTACAATTCGCAGCCTATATCGCTTCTTTGATAAATTAAGCATTGTTAAATTTTATCACACTATAGCGCATTGTCAAGATAAAGCTTGAGCCCGTCGAAATATATTATA
>JAFGKX010000033.1 GCA_016928375.1 Candidatus Omnitrophota bacterium
AAAAAAATGCGCGTAAAAACTTTAAAGCCAAAACAGGACAATTCTAAATCGTTAAAAACAGGACATTTTAAAATCTGGTTGACATTTGATTATAAAATTTCTTGACTTACTGTATTTTACTTACTATAATAAATAAATAGGCAAAAGCCCTAGGCCGGTAAAAAATAGTCGGGGTAAAATAGTTTCCAAATTTTGTCTGCTCTTTCGGCAGGCAGGGAGGTGTAAAATGGGGAAAATAGGAAATTTACTTATAATAGCCGGAATTTTTATTATTATATACGCTATTTTAGGTACTTTTATAGGCAGTCCGCTTGTATTTTCTTATGTAAGAGGCATTAAGCCTTCGACGGCAATTTTATTGGCTAACAGCCTGCTGCTGTTAGGCGCCATAACGAAAATCGGCAAAAAGGTATAGTAAAAATAAACGCAGCTATTATAATAGTAGGTATTATTATTCTAAAAAAGGGGTCTTTGTGATTAAAGGGCCCCTTTTTAATGAGGCAAACAGGCGAAAATATGGCTAAAATAAATCTTCAGGGCCGGCTTATTATTTTGATGGTAGTTTTTTGTATTATTTTTATAGCCATATTTACCAGCATACAGGTATATAACCAGCTTAGCCGCTCGATAGATTTTAATTATTATAAAGCAAGGACCGGGGCGCTGCTTTTGCAGCTTAACATAAACCACGCAATCAGAGAAATTCCTCCCGAAAACCTGTCCCAGAGAAACCAAAAGATAAAAGAGGTAATCAACGCTTTATACAGTTCAGGCGTTATAGGCGATACGCTTATATTCACAAAAAACTACGAAACGATTTATTCAACATCCAAATTTCTGCAGCTGGGCCAGAAGGATAAAGAAACAGCCAAAGAGATTTTCGCTAAGCCATCCTCAGACGAAAAAATATATCCATATGTAGATAAACAGGCCAGGGCTATAAAATTATTCATTCCTGTGCAGGAAGGCCTTCTTGTAAGAGTAGAATATGACCTGGGCAATCTTTACAAAGCCATTAATGAAGTTTACATACCGATTATGATTACGATCATAGCGGTAATAGCTGCTAATATATTTCTGGCGTTGCTGTTGTCGCGGACGATAATAAGCCCTATAAGTATTTTAAATACAGTAACAAGTGAAGTAGCGGCAGGAAACCTGGACCGCCATGTAAACATTAAAACCGGCGATGAACTTGAAGAGCTGGCTAATACCTTTAACTATATGACTGTAGAACTCAAAAAAATGAAGCAAAAAGCCGAGAATGCAAATCCGCTGACTAAATTACCCGGCAATATCGTGATCCGGGAAGAGGTGGAAAAAAGAATAAAGAATAACGAGAAGTTTATGGTAATATATTGCGATCTTGATAATTTTAAAGCGTTTAACGATAAATACGGCATCGAGGCAGGAGACAAGGCTATACAGTTGACCGCCGAAATATTCAAGGAAGTGGTTGCCAAAAAAGGTAAAGCCCCGGATTTTGTGGGCCACGAAGGCGGAGATGATTTTTTAATACTTACCAGGCCCGAACGGGCAAAAGATATGGCGGATTATATAATTTTGGAATTCGATAAAAGAGTAAGGCAGTTTTACAGTAAAGAAGACCTGGAAAAAGGTTTCATAGAGGCAAAATCGCGCCAGGGCGAAACAATGAAATTCCCGATAATGACGATTTCTTTAGCCGGAGTAACGAATGAAATAAGGCCTATAACTTCCTATGGGGAAGTTACGAATATCGCTGCAGAAGTAAAGAAAAAAGTAAAGAGTATGCAGCAAAGTTGTTTATTTATAGATCAGAGGAAAGCCCCGTTTCCTGCCGGCATGCCGCTTCCCAAATAATACATCAAAGGACCGTTCGCCATGATGCGTTTTATCAGATATCTTTACCCACATTGGAAATTAAGCGCTATTATAATTTTTTTGGGTTTTATTTTTTTGCCGCTTTCTGCCTTAAACCCTTATCTTACTAAGTTGCTAATTGATGACGCGTATGCGAAAAAAAACCTGAAACTATTTTTAATACTCGCGTTAATAGGCGCGGTTATTTTTCTTATAAACGGCGCCATAACGGCTTTAGGCGGTTATTTATCAAGGCGCCTGGTGCTTAAGGTCCAGTTTGATATTACAAAAAAAATATATGAGCACATACAAGGCCTTGGGATGGATTTTTTCAAAGAAAAGTCTTCCAGCGAGTATGTATATAAAATAAATACGGATATTTCCCTGATAAGCAGTTTTACTTGCGACAGTTTTGCGAAAATCATATCGTTGATCCCGCATATTTTACTTATTCTTGCGATCGTTACTTACCTTAACTGGAAAATGGCGCTGTTGGCACTGTTAATTGCGCCATTGGGGTATCTGCAGCAGTATTTTTTTACCAGCAAAATAAAAGTATATACGCAAAACGCGATAAAAAAATCGCAGTCCGCTTTCGACAGATTATACGAGGCGTTAACCCATATACTTTTGGTAAAGGCTTTCAGAAAAGAAGAGCGGGAGATAGCAACTTTTAATGAAAATTTCAGCGCGCGATTTAAAATAGAACTTCAAAAAAGCAGGCTATCCCACATAAGTAATTTCTCAAGCGGAATAACGGGCAAATTAACAGCAGGGATCGTGGCGTTATATGGGGGGTTGCAGATAATAAGAGGGGATATGACGCTGGGTGGTTTGACTGCTGTGATGATTTATATAGCGCAATTATCGGGCCTGTTAAGTTCCGCAGGCAGCTTTTACCAAGCCGCGGCAATTACTTCTGTATCCGCATCACGGATAAATGAAATATTGGACGAGAAGCCAAAATTATTGGAAAACAAAGATGCTTTAGGCTGTGATATTCTACAGGGAAAAATCGATTTTAATAAAGTTTCATTTGCCTATAAAGACAAAGATTATATCCTGAAGGATATAACTTTTACCATAAGCGCTAATTCAAAAATAGCGCTTGTCGGCCGGTCCGGATGCGGCAAGACCACACTTTTGTATATTCTATTGCGGCTTTATGGGCCCTCAGGCGGTATAATATGCATAGACGGCGTTAATATAAAAGATATAAAATCCGGTTCTTTGGCTAAAAATATATCCATAGCGCTGCAGGAAGCATTTTTATTCAACGACACGATAGAAAATAATATTTTATACGGCGCTGCCCGAAAGGCGTCAACAAAAGATGTTTTAAAAGCCGCGGAGCTGACACAAGCGCATGAATTTATAAAAGATTTACCAAAAGGTTATGCCGCAAGCATGGGAGAGATGGCCTGCAAATTATCAGAGGGCCAGAAACAAAGGATAGCGCTTGCCCGCGCCGTAATAAACAGGCCCAAGATATTGATTTTGGATGAAGCAATGTCTTCGCTCGATTCCGAGACCGAAAACAAGATAATGCGTAATCTTAAAAATGAATTTAAAGATTCTACTTTGATAGTTGTATCTCACCGGCTTTCCGCTGTAAAACAAATGGACAAAGTATATTTTCTTAATGAGGGCATACTTGAAATAGCTACGCATCAGGAATTTCTTAATAACAACGCGGATTATATTGAGCTATTCGCAGGCCAGATAGAACAGGAAGCAAATGAGAGTAAAACAGTATAGCGCAGAAAAAGAAATCAAGATACGCCTTGAAGCGCTTAATGTGGCAATTGAAAAAAACGGCCTTATCTTTATTAGGGTGCAGGGCGCAAGCATGTGCCCGCTCATAAGAGATGAAGATACTGTGGCTATAAAAGCTGTCTCCTATGAGGAAATTTTAATCGGAAATATAATTGCGGTTAAATCAAAAGATTATCCTAAAAGCATTATAGTGCATCGCGTAATAGGAAAATCAAAAAAAGATAATACCGTTATAACCAAAGGAGACAACGCCTGCTCCAAACATTGCGATGAGCCAACAGGCGCAGGCCTTATTGTCGGCAGGGTGGTTACTATTAAACGCGGGGAAGATATTATCAGTATAGACGGCAGGTTATGGCGTTTAGCCGGTTATGTAATCGCTAAACTGGCCAGGTATGCCCCTTTTATCGTAAGGCCATTTTTGATGATTTTAAGCCTTTTTTCAATACCCAAAAAAGTTATCCCTAAAATAAGCGCCTTTATTTCGCGGTTTCCCAAAAAAGAAGACCTTTTTCTTTTGCGTTTTTGCGCGGGTAATTTTATTGCCGCGGATTTGAAAGAACAACTGATTAAACAATTGGACTGGGAGCATATATATGGCGAAAGTTTAAAAACCGAAACAGCTGTTTTATTGTACCTTAACCTGAAAAAAACAGGCCTTATTTTTCATCTGCCGCAAAAAATAGCGGAAAATCTTAAAAATGCGTATTTGTTTAACACGACATGTAATGTGAATTTTTTGGATGGTTTTGAAAGGATTATGGCAGTCCTTACCGCAGGAAACGTAAAAACAGCGCCGCTTAAAGGCCTTTCCCTGCTTTTGGACATATATCCGGACATAGGCATGCGCGCCTTATGTGATTTGGACTTACTTTCAAAAATCGAGGATAAACCTAAAATAATATCGATTTTTAAAACACTGGGCTATAAAACCAGCCAGGAGCCTGAAGGTGTCAAAGATATATTGGGCAGCCACCATATTATTTTTAAACGCAAGGATGTGTTTCCATCCAACGTGGAAGTCCATTTTAGGCTTTTTGCAAAGTATTTGGGCGCATTTCAGGAAGCGGAGGATTCTTTTAAGAACTTAAGGCCGATAATATGGAAAAATATTGAAATTTATAAAATGCATCCGCAGGATGAGCTTTTATATTTATTCTTAAGCTATTATCTGAATGATTTCGCATGGATAAAGTATCTATTTGACGCGGACGCGCTTTTAAAAAAATACCCGGAATTTGACTGGATGGATTTTTTAAAAAGTATAAAAGAACGTAATTTAACGCCGCGGGTTTCATATGCTGTGTTTTTCTTGAAAAAATATCTTAATGCGCCGATACCGGATTATTGTAAAATATGGGAAATTCCCGCGCGCCTTGAAAGGCAAATGCTAAAGGCCTCGCTTTTTAATACGCCTATATCAAAGTGGCAAATTAGGTATCTTAGATTAAAACATAAAAATAGCCTTAAAGAAAAGGTCGATGAAATAGGGGATGGCTTTATCTGGCATTTATATAAAAGATTTGGATTTTTTTCTGATTATATGATGAAAAAATACAGTTAAAACTAACTGCAAAATAAGGAGGCGCGATATGGATAATTTAAAAGTGTTTAAGAAAAACTCAAACTTTGTAAGCCGCAGTATAGAGGACGAAACCATGCTTTTGCCTATTTACAGAACATCCAAAGACATAAACTGCATTTATACTTTTAATGATGCGGCCGGTCGTATATGGCAGCTTATAGACGGAAAAAGAACCATCGGCAGCATAAAGAAAAAGCTTCTGGAAGAATTTGATGTTACGGAAAAAGCCATGGATAAAAAATTGCACGATTTTTTAAAAGATTTAAACAGCATAAAGGCAATCCAGCCCGTAAAATGAAACAGATAACAGTCTGTTATATCAAGCTCAAGAAAGACTCTTTTATAAGCAATGTGCTCAATACAGCGCATTTTCTGAATGCGTTGTCCGAGTATGCAAAAGTGATTACTATTGAAAAAACTTCGCACGAAATCGATTTTAATGAATTGGAAGCCCTGGGCGCGGATTATGTGCTGGCGGATATAAAAAATTTCGGGGCAATGCAATTTATATTAAGGGAAAAACAAAATATAAATATCCCGTTTATATTAATTATGCGCACAGTCAGCTGTTGGTTAGACGCGTTTTTGCACATCATACCTTTAATCAGGAAAGAGGATATAATCATATCTCCTTCGCAATATGCGAAAGAGGCATTTTTAAAAATAGCAAAAGGCGTAAAAGTTAATGTTATCGTGCATTGTATAGATGTGCAGAATATACAAAATACGATAAAAAATGCCCATTCGTTTTCGAATAAAAGTATAAAAAGGATAGCTTTTATGGGGCGTTTAATACCCGATAAAGGCCCGGGAATACTTATTGACTGTATGCCAAAGATTATATCCAAAGTAAAAACAGCTTCTCTGGATATCGTGAGCCCCTTAGGAGATAAGGGGATGAACGATTTTCCGTTATCTAGTTATGCAAGGCAATTGAAGCAAAAAGTGAGAAAGCTTGGATTATCCGCAAGGGTCAATTTTACCGGGTTTAAGGCTGCCCCGGACAAATACCATATTTTATCGCAGACAGATGTATTTGTCCTGCCCACAACCACCGAGGAGGAAAATTTCAGCATAGCCTCTCTTGAAGCATTGGCGTGCGGTATTCCTGTTATTACTACTGATTACTGGGCAAGCAAAGAGTTTTTAACGCATGGCGTAAACGGTTATCTCATTAATACATTTCAGTCTAAAAACGCAAAACTTGCGTTTGATAAAAAACAACTCATCTCTTTTATAATAAAGGTATTAAAGGACAAAAAACTAAGTATACGCCTTAAAAATACAGCGTCCGTATCTGCTCGAAATTATGATTACCGCAAGGTTATGCCGCAGCTTGTAAGGTTACTGAAAAAGAGAAACGCCCGGCACGCCGCAACCCGCTGGCACCTTATCAAAAACAAGAGGCCCATAGATTTTAAAAATTGCTTTAATAAAGATTTTTTATTTTTCCTTCATTATTTATCGTTTTTTGAGAAAAAAACATATGCAGATTTATGCGGCATTTCAAAGAAACCTGTCCGGAAGAAAAAGTCGCACAATTTTTCTAAAGATATAATATCATTGCACAACAAAACCCACGCCGGCTTATTAAAGTACTTGACTTTAAGCCGTATTGGATTATGATATATTTATTGGTAAAATATATATTATAATCCCTCCGATGCTCCTCCGAGGCCGCATCGTCGGGACATCCCGCCCTTTTGGGGACGGGATTATTATAGACCCGCCAAAAGGGCGGGATTGGAGGTAAGTTATGCGTAAAACCAAAAAAAAGTTCAACCCTGTTATTACAAAAGTAAAATTGACCCCCGAACAAGCCATATTAGCATGTGCATGTTTTAACACCGGCCAATTTAGCGGCGGAGATACACAAGGTGAATTTGAGGTGTTAGCATGTAAAGTAGATCCTAAGCGTGTGAACTGGTTCGTTTGGACTGGGCCTGGCGCAACTTCTTCATAATGATAAAAAAGAGCGCGGGATATTTTTACAATTTATTAAACAAAAAAGTACATTATCCCGAAAGCGGGCGTATAGAACTTACCTATCGGTGCAACTTAAACTGCGTTTACTGCTATTGTAAAGGTTCTGAGAATCGGAAAAAAGAACTGACAACTTCCCAGTGGAAAAAAATCCTTAACAGCATAAAAAAAGAAGGCTGCATTTTCTTGACTATCACAGGCGGCGAGCCTTTAGCGAGAGATGATTTCCTGACTATTTATTCCTACGCAAAGAAAATGGGTTTTATTGTAAGTATTTTTACCAATGCCGTGCTTTTAAATACGAAAAGTGTAAATTATCTGTCTAAAAACCCGCCTTATTCAGTGGAGGTTACCCTAAATAGCATAACAGAGCCTGTGTATGAGGCAATAACGCAGGTCAAAGGTATTTTTTCTACGGTTATCAAAAACATAAAAAACGCGGCAAGGAAAAATATCCCGTTAATTTTAAAATCGAACTGCCTAAAGCACAACAAAAACGAAATCGTGAATATAAAAGCATTTGCAGAAAAACTGTTAGGCAAAAAAGGAAACAAATTTCCATTTAAATATGATCCGATGATATACCCGCGCTTAAACGGCGATAAAAAGCCGCTTGATTACAGGTTATCCGCTGATGAATTATTAAATTTAAGAAAGCAGGATACGGATATATGGCGTCAATACGAAATGACCTTAAGCCAGGAATTTTTACATTACGAAAAAGATAAAGATTTTCTTTACAGGTGCGATGCGTGGATGAAAAATTTTACTGTCAATCCTTATGGTGTTCTTAAATTCTGCAATTTTTCCTATAAGTTCAGCACTAATCTGACCAGACAGCCGTTTAAATATGGGTTTTATAAAGTATTCCCGAGGCTTTTGAATGAAAAGTTCAAGACAAATTCCAGATGCATAAACTGCCGCTTAAAAGAGGCCTGTTATCATTGTCCGGCAAGGGCTTATCTTGAAACAGGAAGTGAAGAATCGCCTGTTAGATACTATTGTCAGATAGCCAAGGCCTTTATGAATCAACGCAAGGCATGAAAACTCAGGCTTATCATAAATTTTGGCACAACCTGCATGATAAAGCCAAAGACAGGGGGCTTCCCCTAAGGGTTTTGTTTGAACTTACCTACGGATGTAATTTTAAATGCAGGCATTGTTACGTGCCGCAAAGTTATAAGAGAAAAATTTTACAAGAGCTTAAAACAGGCAATGTTATTTCCATGTTAGAACAGCTTGCTGATTCGGGCTGTTTTCACCTTGGATTTAGCGGCGGAGAACCCTTTATAAGAAAAGACGCGCTGAAAATATTAAAATACGCCAAAAGGAAGGGGTTTAATATAATAATTTACACGAACGGTTCTTTAATAAATGAAAAAATCGCAGGCGAGCTGCAGCAGCTAAACCCAAACAAAGTAGATATTACTATACCGTCCCTTAAGCAAGGCGTATTCGAGCGTATAACCGGCATAAAAGGTTCTTATGCTAAAGTGTTCAGGGCAATAGAACTTTTGGACAAGAACAAAATTGCTTTAGGATTTAAAACTTGTTTATTGAAAGAAAATGAAACAGAAATAGCCGCTATAGAAAAATTTGCCGCTTCCTTAAACGCAGAACATCGTTTGGATGACAGGTTGTCAAGGCGCTTGAATGGTTCTGATGAGCCGTTTAAATATCGCGCTTATCCAAAAGTATATACAGGCGGATATTATCCGGTTCATGAAAAAACCACACCGCGCCTGTTTACATGCGGAGCAGGCAAAACCCAGGCAGCGATAACCCCTTTTGGCGAACTTAAGATATGCACCTTGATAGATTATCCGAAATATAAAATATCAGAGTCTTCGTTTGAGAGCTGTTGGGATAAATTAAAAACCTTAGTAAAGAGTATAGGCGTTGACGAATATTATAAATGCGCAGGATGCAGCCTCAGCCCTTATTGCAAATGGTGCCCTGCGGTGAGCTGGCTTTACGACAGGACATTTACTTCCTGTGACCCGCAAATTCGTAAATGGGCAAAGATAAAAAAACAGAATTATGGAAAAAGAAATTAAATTAAAAATAGCAGGCATTGTTATTCGCATGAAAAGCAGGTTTGCTAAGGAAAAAATAAGTAAAAAGGAACAAAAAGACCTGTTTTACGGCAGGTTTAAAAGTTTTATATATAAAGGTAAAAAAGCAGCGGATATAGAAATAGAAGTGGATATAAGACAGGCCCTTCCAAGGATAAAAAAGAGCAAAGATATTTTTATAACATATCATCCTCAGGACGGCAAGGAAAACTGGCGCCTTTTTAAAAATAGAAATCTTTATATTTATGAATGCCGCTTAAAAACAAAAAAACAGGTTATGCTCATAAACAAAAACCTTAACAGGGTAAAGGCGTATCTTTTACCAAAAAAAGGTAAACTGTTTGTATGGAGTTTTACAAGTATAGTGTATGATTTTCTGCAGGTGCTTTTGATAAATTACTGCGCCATGAAAAAAACAGGTATTTTTATTCACGGTATCGGCGTAAAGGATACGGATAAAAGAGGTTTTCTTTTTGCGGGGCCTTCCGGCGCAGGCAAGACCACTACCGCAAGGCTCTGGCATAACCATAGCCGGGCCTTTGTGTTAAACGATGACCGCATGATAGCCAGGAAATTCGGCAACAAATTTTTTATATACGGTTCCCCCTGGCACGGGGATTTCAGCGATTACCTTGCATCAAAGGTCGGCCGCGCGCTATTGGATAAATTATTTTTTATATACCACGCTAAAAAAAATATTTTAAGCAAAATTTCAGAAAAAGAGGCGTTTAAGCTGCTTTATACGTCAAGCTTTCCCGCTTTCTGGGATAAAGATTGCCTTGAAAACATTGCCTCATTAAATACCGATTTAATCAATTCTGTAAAGTGCCTTAAATTAGGTTTTACAAAGAATAAAAGCATCATTAAATTTATAAGAAACGCATGAATTCCGCACCTTTTAGAGTATTCAAATTTTTTTAAGGCACAAAATAAGAGGAATGCGGGAATAATAAAAAGGTGCGGGATGAAAACGCTTTCGTATAAAAGCTTCAGCCTGAAAACTCACAAAAAAAACCAGCAAAAAAACAAACCTAACGTATGCCAATTTGAGCTAACCTTTGCTTGCGGCCTTTCATGCAAGCATTGCTATACGAACTGTTACAATAAACCGCAGTATATTAAAAAAGAGATGCCTTTAAAAGAGGTGAAATATATTTTAAATGAAGTTTATAAATATGGCATCCTCTGGCTTTGCTTTACAGGAGGAGACCCATTAGCCAGAAAGGATTTTCTTGATATATATTCTTACGCGAAGAAAAAAGGTTTTATCATAACTATATTCACAAACGGTTATTCAATGACAAGGGAAATAGCCCTCTTTTTGAAAAATCACCCGCCTTTTTCCATAGAAATAACATTAAACGCGGCAACACAGGGCCTGTATGAGGAGATATCGCAAGTCGAAGGTTCATTTTTTAAGGCAGCCGACGGAATAAAATTAATGCTGGATATGAAACTGCCCTTAAGAATAAAAACACAGGTAACAAAAGACAATTTTAAAAATCTGCCGGAAATAAAAAAATTCATCGAAAAATTAAATTTAGACTTTTTACCCAACGCTTATCTGCACGCTTGCCTCAATGGCGATACAGCGCCGTGCAATTTAAGAATAAGCCCGCAGGAGGCCCTTTACTTAAAAAGTAAAAAAACAACTGTTTTTGATGATTGCCGTCCGCTTAATGACCCGCGTCTTTTTCATTGCGCCTCAGCAGCGAGAGACGGGCTTCATATAGACCCTTACGGAAATACTTTCTGCTGCATCTGCATAAGGAAGCCAAAAGTAAACCTGCTGCGTGAGAATATTGCAACGGCAGATAAAATAATTACAAATTGGGTAAAAAGAACGGATGCATCTTTTAACCCGGAATGCGGTGCTTGCAGTAGAAGAATGCTTTGCCGCAGCTGCCCCGGCAAGGCGCTGCTTGAGACAAAGAATCTGCACGGCAAAATAAACTGGTTTTGTGAATTAGCGCATCTTGAAAGTCCTAAAAAAACATATGTGCCGTAAAAATAACCTGAGAATTTTAATTTTTATCATCATAGCCGGGGCTTTGCTGAGATTTGCCCTTGTATATTTTTCTTGTGATATTTCTTACGGCACTGATGCCGTTACATATGACAATATTGCGCAGAACATAGCATTTAAGGGTGTTTACTCCGCAAAACCGCCGCAGGAAGCGCCAAGGCCTACTGCTATTTATACTCCGGTTTACCCTTTGTTTGTAGCCGGAATATACCGTTTATTGGGATATAATGTAAAAATAGTAAGTTATATTCACATTATCCTCTACGCAATTGCATCATTGGTCATTTTTAAATTAGGGGATTTTTTGTTCGATAAAAAGGCAGGCCTTTGGGCGGTTATTTTTTTCTCCGTAGAACCGGTATCTGTTTTTTATTCGGTAGTACCTATGCCGGAAATACTTATTGCGATTTTTTTACCGCTTAGCGTGTACTTTTTATTTAAATTTATAAAACAGGACGCGCCTTTAAGCTGGAAAAATCCAGCATATTCGGCATTATTGCTGGGTGTGGCTATTCTGACAAAACCGGTGCTTATCTTTTTCCCGATTATTTTTTTGGCAGCCCTGATTATATTCCTGGCGCGTAAACCGCTTAAATTATTTTATGCTGTTTTTATAATAGCCGCAATAATAACAACTGTTTTATCGCCGTGGATAATCAGAAACTACAGGCTTTATAATAAATTTTGTTTTGCAAAAAGCATAGACTTTATTTCTGCCTGCAAAGATTACGGCAGAACTCACCGCAACCTGATACTGGACAAAGAAGGTAATTTGCCGCTGTTTATAGCGCAACAGGCCATTCGGTATTCATTCGGCACCAATTCGATATTGATATACAAAGCAGTTTTTAAAGGCAATTCCCTGTTTTATCAATATGCGAGGCTTAAGATGGCTGCCGCGGATAAAAAAAGCGCGCCAACACCCGACAGCGATATATCATTGTCTAAATTTAAAGTAAGCACTATAGGCGATTATTTAAAACTTTTCAGATATTCGCCCGGATTTTTATTATTACAGGCAGCGCTTACTTTAACGCTGCTTGCAATATACACTTTTTTGATACGCGGGATATATTTTGCTTTTAAACACGGCAGAAAAAAAGAAGCATTTGTATTTTGCGTTATAATTTTATATTTTGCAGCAGTTATAATTGTGGCGGTGTGCGGAAGCAGGTATCGTTTTCCCTCAGCGCCTTTTTATTGTATTCTTGCGGGATACGGCGCGCGTTACTTCTTAAAAGTTCCCTCTAGGTCAGTGTCGAGTGTTCCTCCGGTGAAAGATGAAGGGGGCACAAAACCGATGTCTTCTCCGGGCGGCGGCGTAATACCTTTTAGCCCGCCCTCGGATTTATCCTTGTATCTATATTCCCCGGTCGGCATTTTTTGCAGGGTTTTAGTGGGTATGTTGTCCGCGTTATAAAAGGTATATCCGCTTTTTTGTTTATCTTGCTTCAATACGCCTATTTTATTGCCTTCTTTGTCATAGTATATGTATTCCCCCTGATAATTTTTGCTTGAATAGCTCGTCATATTGCCATTTTTATCGTAATAGTCATATCCGCCCAGCTGGTTTTTTCTGGTAGTGCTGATTTCTCCGTAATCGTCCTTCTGATAATATTGAGCCAGAGCCGCAGCCGCCGCCATAGATAAAAGAATAATAATTATCAGCATAAATTTAAGGTTTTTCATAGCAGATAAATTGTATCATTATAGCCCGTATATTACAAGAAAAATATCCGGCAAAAATATACTTTTCTTTTGCTTGACTTTAAACATTTAAGTGTGTTATTATTTATATTAACTATTTTCTTTAAAAAAGCGCATGTCTAAGATATATTTATAGTTATATTTATACAAAATATTATGGAAGATAAAAATTCAAAAAATCCTACTGTTACGGAAGAATCATTTGCCGATATTTTATTTAAGTATTTATATATATTAATCAAATATAAATGGCCCGCCATTATCACTTTTCTTGTATCTGTACCCTTGGTTTTCATTTTTTTAAAATACAAAGAACCTGCTTTTACTCCTATGTATAAAACAACCGCCAAACTGCGCGTTCTAGCCGAAGGTACGGCAACTACTTATTCCACCTCAAAAGACGCGCTGGAAACAGAACGCGCAGAGACAATGCGAAACGTCAAAGATGTTGCAAACCTGATGAAAAGTACCGTTGTGTTAGAAAAGGCTATAGCCAAAGCATATAATTCGCGCGATAAAGACTGGATCCTTTCGTACGCTAAACAACTAGGCGATAATAAATCAACTTCATTTGTGGTAGACGAAGAGTTGAATTATATATACGCAATAATTGTCGGTTCCGACTTCAAGCAGATAGTGGTTTTGCTTAACTCCATAATTGATGCTACGAGAGAGGAATTGCTGAATAGTAAAAAGCTGGCTGCGGAAGAAGCGATTGAATCTCTGGAGAACCAGCTTAAAAAAAGCCAGCAGGAATTAGAGCAGGCAAAATTGCAGTTGACCAAATTCATAGTGGAAAACAAGGTTCTTTCAGAGGCCATAGAGGTAAAAGATGGCAAGAGCCAGCTGGTGCAGGATGTGGATAAGCTGGCATTAAATCTGGTTAATTTAAGATCAAATATTGCCGACAGGGAAGAATTTGTAAAAGAGATAGAAAAATACAGAAAGACAAAAGGCGATGTCGAGACACTGAAATTATGGCTGCAAAAGGATAAAGAATCCGTAGACGGTAGTTTGATCGAAAGCTTGTTTAAGCAGGAGGCGTTATTATCCGAGCTTTTGGTGGTTAATAAAGAGGAACATCCGGATGTAATTAAGGCCGAAGAAAAACTGGGCCAGATAAAAGCCCAGATGTCTCACACTCTGGATGCCTCCATAGAATCCATGAAAAGGGAAAACGAAATATTAAAATTAAAAGAGGAAAAAACCACAGGCCTGATAAAAAAAGGTTTAAGCGAAGCAATGATTGAGTACTCTCACCTTCACAGGAATGTTAAGATTAAAGAAAAGCTCCTTGAGAAGGTGATAGATTCGCTGCAGGGGCTGAACCTGTCTGCAAAGCTGATAGATTCAGGCACCTTTACCGTTGTGGAGCCGCCCGGTATTCCGAAAGAGCCCTTTAACCGTTATCAGAAAACGAAAACAACCGCCCAGTATCTTTTATTCGCATTTATATTCGGCATAAGCGCGGGTATCGGCATGGCTATTGCGATAGATTATTTTGCCATGACCATTAAAGATATTCATGAAGTGGAAGAAGCCCTGGATTTTCCTATTATAGGAGAAATACCTCTTTATGAAGAGGAGCACAAAAAAAGCATAAGCCCTCTGCCTTTAAAAACCGACCCGCATTCTATTATAAGCGAGGCCTTCAGGGGCTTGCGCACCAATATAAAATTCAGGTCTATGGATAAAACTATCAGGACGCTTTTGGTTACAAGCTTGATTCCGGAAGAAGGCAAATCATTTGTTTGCGCCAATTTAGCCTGCACATTTGCCCAAACAGATAAAAAAGTGCTGGTCATAGATTGCGATTTAAGAAAATCAACCCTGTATCGATATTACGGCGTTGAGAATAAAACAGGAATGGCGCAATTGCTTAAAGGCGACAAAGACGCGCATCCCGTAGACAGCGGAGTTCCTAATCTGGATGTGCTTATTGCCGGCAAGCACCCGCATAATCCGTCTGAACTTTTAGGTTCGGATAAATTCGATGAATTATTAGAGGCGTTCAAGCAAAAATATGATCTGGTAATCATAGATTCGCCGCCGTTGTTTGCGGTTACAGATTCCACTATTTTGATTAAAAAAGTCGATGCTGTTATATTGACCATAAGAGCCCACATTACCCCTAAAAAGGCAATACGCAGGGCTATGCGCATTGGCAGTGATATAAAACAAAAAATTCTGGGCATAGCATTTAACGGCCTGGAAACAAAAAGGGGCAGGTATAGCTCGTATTACTACTACAAATATGATTATTATGGCGATAAGAAAAAAACATAAATTATCATTGATTGGCATATTGTTTGTTTTGGCAATAGCGATATGCGGTTGTCAAAGTCTTCCCAAAAGGGGTGACCCAAAAAACACTGGCACTATCCCGAATGTTAATCAGGCCAGGCTGCTTTATGCAGCTGAAATAAATGATAAAGGTTTTGAGCTTAAAGATTATAGGGCCGAGACGGGAGATGTGCTGAACATATCCGTTTGGCAGGTCGAAGACCTGCAAAAGACCGTTGTGGTGAGGCCGGACGGTAAAATATCGTTCCCGCTTATAGGGGATATACAGGCGCAAGGCGTTACTATCGAAGAATTGCGGGGTACACTTGAAGAAAAACTGGGTAAATATATACGCGTGCCGCAGGTCTCCGTAATAGTAGAGGCATTTGGCGGAAAAAGAGCCGTAGTGATAGATGAATCAGGCGGCGGCGGCATTATAAGATTTGCCGAGCCTATAAGAATCGCGGAGGCGCTCGCTATGGCCGGCGGATACAATGCGGACGTAAATTTACACAAGGTGTATATAATAAGAAGCGGTTTAAATGTAAATGAACCATCGCAGATAATAGTAATAAATGCGCATAAAATATTCAGGGAAGCGGATATGCGAGAGAATATATTAATCCATTCGGATGACATTATATTCCTGGCAAGAGGGTGGCTTTCTACCTTAACTGAGTTTATCGATCAGATGGATACATTTAAGACTGAAATAAACAAAGTAGTGCATCAGGCGAATTACTACAGGAATTTTGACAGAATAGCGCCATGGTTCCCGGATAGAACAGCAATAGATTTCGGCAGAGATAAAGGCAGAAGGCCGTGGGTTAAAGGTGATTGGGATATAGGAGATAAAAACTAAAAAATACTTATGAAAAATTATATCAGGAGACTTAAAAAAGAGTTGGTTTTTTATATTATTCTGGGCCTCGCGCTTGGGGCGGCATTAGCTTTTATTTACCTTGAGTATAACCCGATATTATATACTACGATCGCCAAAATAGGCTTTTCCGATATCGGACGGGACCTGTTTGAAAAAACCGGTTTTGCTGCTGAGCCCGACAGAATTTTTTTAAATGAAAAACTTAAATTTGTAAGCCAGAAACAGAAAAACAGCGTTAAGTTTGAGGTGTCGCAGGACCGGCGCTATTTATCTATAAACGTAAAAAGCCATGACCCATCAGGCGCGTTAAAGCTTGTAAATACTATTACAGAAAGCTATTTATCGGAAATAAACAATAATGGCTCAGGGCTTATGGAAAATATCACCAGGGAAGAATTGAAAAAAATAGATAAGCAAATTGTCCAATACAAGTCGGAATCAGACCGCGTAAACGAAAAATTAAACGAGTTGGAACCAAAGCTCGAAGTTCTCCAGAGGCAGCAGGAGGCGGCGGATACTTTAAGAGAATCTTTGAAGACAAGAATAGCCAACCTGGAGATAAGAAAATCGGAATTACTGAGAATATTTACCGAAGCGCATCCCGAGGTTATAGGTATTAATTCGGAATTGACAGCGCTTAAAAGTAAATTGACAGAATTACCGGTTATAGAGGGAATAAGGCCGCTAAAGCAGGAAGTTTCGGGAAATAAAGCAAAGTATAGTGAACTGCAGGAAAAGCTGCCACACTTGAACAAGCAAAAAGATGCTTTTTTAGGGGCCCACATAGAGCCTTTGGCGGTAATTAAAGAATATGCGGCAAAGCCCACCGTTCCGATAGGAGATGTAGATGAGCTGGATATTTATAAAAGATTCATCTTTTCTTGTATGCTTGTAATGTTTATAGCCTCTTTGGTTGCGACAGGTTTTAAAGATACGATAGTATCGGAGTTTGAAATAGCGAACATTCAGGGCCTTCCGCTAATCGCTACTGTGCCATTCGTAAAACCAGATAAGATACGGAAAGAAAAAAACCAAAAAGGTAAAAAAAGCGGTATAGGCCGGCACTTATTGTTTTTTTATGATGATTCTTCAGAATATGTAAACGCATATCGCAGCCTGGCAATGCACTTAAAGATGGACGCATTTGGCGCAGACATAGACAAAAAAGTGCTTATATTCAGCAATCCTACCGGCAGAACCGGCAAAAGTACGGTTTGCGCTAATTTGGCAATTTCTCTTGTGCGTTCCGGCAAAAAAACAGTTCTTTTGGACGCTAATTTGAACAAGACATCAGTAGCTAAATTTTTCGGCATAAGAGCTAAGGTTTTGGGCATATCCGATATATTAAGCGGGCGCGCAACACTGCAGGATTGTTTAAAAAATGTTACAGATATGCTTTTAGGCGGCGTAGACTGGGACATAGCCATGAAGGCTTACGGCCTGGACAGATTGAAAATTTTGCCTTCCGGGACAAGGGTATCCGACCCTGCCGGCCTTCTGGAGTCCGAGAAATTATCAGGGCTTTTTAAACAGCTAAGGGATGAATTTGATTGTATCATTGTGGATTCTCCGGCCCTGCTTAAAGGCCCGGATTCCATACTTATTTCCTCGGGCGCCGACGGAATATTTTTAGTGTGCAAGACGCACTATACTTCATACAAAGATTTAATGAAATGCAATAAAAAACTTGAGCGCCTGAATATTCAGGCAAAAGGCAGCATACTGGTATGTATTTAGATTATTGGGGCCTTAATGAAAAGCCGTTTGAAAATACACCTGATCCGCGTTTTGTATTTTATTCTCCTGCGCATGAAGAGGCGTATGCAAGGTTAAGTTATGTAATAAGTCAGCATAAAGGCGCGGCCATGCTTACCGGCGAATATGGCGCCGGTAAAACACTTTTAGGCAGGGTGCTTGTTAAAGAACTGCTTACCGAGAAAAATTCCGACGTAGCATTAATAGTAAACCCGATGCTTTCTAAAATAGACCTGCTGCGCGAAATTCTATTTCAGCTCAAGGCCGATACTATTCCGAAAACAAAATTGCAGATATTGCACCTTCTAAACAATATTTTATATGAAAACCACGGCAAGAAAAAGAACACGATTATAATAGTAGATGAGGCGCAGGTAATTAACCGCAAAGAAGTTTTTGAAGAACTGAGGCTTTTGTTGAATTTTCAGTTAAACGACAAGTTTTTGCTTACACTTATTCTGATAGGCCAGCCCGAACTGCAGAAAAAAATAGACGCTATTCCGCAGCTGAAACAACGCCTTGCGTTAACATACCACCTGCGCGGCTTAGATAACACCAAGGTAAGCGAATATATAAAGCACAGGCTGAAAGTTGCCGGCAAGTCAGAGGATGTGTTTCTTGCCGGTTCGGTGGAAAAAATCAGCGAGTATGCAAACGGCATACCGCGGAAAATAAACAATGTCTGCGAATTCGCGCTTTTACAGGCCATGTTCGATAAAAAAACAAATATAGACGAAGAACTGACAACCAAAGTATTAGAGGATTTTTCTTAAATGATGAGAATAAGCGATATCATTAAAATGGGCCCTCAGAACGACCCAGACGATAAAAAAGAAAAAAAAGATACGCCTGCGCCTTCTTTGCTGGATAAAGCAATCAGAAAAAGCGCAAACAGCACAATAGAACAGCTGTATAACGCAGGTATCGATTTATTAAAAGATATTTTTAATAAAGCGAGACAAGGCAGGCACCTGGACAACTCCCAAATTGAGATATTCATATTAAATTCTTTGGATTTTAAGGCAGTGACGGATTATATAAATCAAATAACTGACCGTATATTATTGGGAGACGATGAACTGTTCAATTATTTTTATAACTATAGGGAGAAAGAAAATTATATATACGAACATTCCCTGAATGTGTGTTTACTGTCGGTCAAAATAGGCATATGGATGGATATGAATAAATCCGACCTGGTTAATATTGCCCTGGGAGGCCTATTGCACGATATAGGCCTGATAGCCGTAGAGGATATTATTTCTCTGCCGCGCAAATTAAAGCACAATGAGATAGAGGCCGTAAAGAAACATTCTTTACACAGCGCAAATATGCTGGAAAAAATAAAGGGCGTGGCAGAAGACGTTGTAGCAGCGGTAAAGGCCCATCACACGAGGCTGGGCGATGAAAATTTTACCAGGACGTTAACGCACGACAAGCTGCAGAAAATGGCGCAAATAATAGGCCTTGCCGATGTATATGAAGCCCTTACCCATCAGCGTAGTTACAAAAGCGCCAAATTGCCGCACGAGGCGGTAAAAGAACTTATAGAACAGGAATCAGGAAATTTCCAGGCAAAAATTATAAAATCCCTGGTAGAAAACATAGGCATATATCCTATAGGCAGCTGGGTAAGGCTTACGGACGGCTCAATAGGGTTTGTAGCATCCGTTAATAAAGGTTATCCCTTAAGGCCAAAAGTAAATATTATGTTTGATGCCAAGGGAAATAAATTTTCTGATATAAAATCTATAGATTTGCTTAACGAGCCCCACCTGCATATAGAATCTCCGATAGACCTGGAAAAAAACAGCCGCCTTATAGAAAAACTGAAACAGAAATGAAAACGCCCCTTTATCTAACGGTATCTTTACGGTTGGGTTTTATCATTTTATTGGTGGTGCTGTTTTTTGTGGGATACAACAGCTTTCTTGTCGATAAGTCGCTTATAGCCCTGGACGCTTCTTTGCAAAGCCTCAAGAAAGGGGAAACGCTCGGAGTTGCGCTTTTGCTGAACATAGACAGCGCCAATGAAATAGTAAAAGATGATTTTAACGAAAACAACCTGGCTAAACTGGATTACGTGGGGTCTACAATAATAGACCGCCCCGCTTCTCAGGACGCGCAGATTATATTATCGAACCTTATAGGCAGTACGGTAACCGAAAAAAGAACCATCAAGGATACGCTAGAGGCGTCTAATCTGGCTTTCAAGCGCGGCCTTAACAGTATATTTGGCCGCGTTAACCCTCAGGATGAGATTAACCTAAAGCAAAAGCTGAAAGAGGCGACAAAGGCGCATGCTTCGGGTGATTTTGACAAAGCCGAAGCCTTGTATTTGCAAGTAGGCAGATTTGCCGGCGCCAGCCGCTATGGAGACATAGCCTCGATACTTTTGGACAACCTGAAGAAACAATTGCTGATTAAAAACGAGGTTAATGGCTTAGTTGCAAAAATCCGGGAACCGAAAAATTCTACCGAAGCAGCAAAGGCATATTTTAAACTTGGCCTTTTAGAAATTCAGCTGCTGAATTTTGCCAAGGCAAAAGAGTATTTCAACAAGATTCTGGAAATAACCCCTGATTCGGATTTATCGAAAAAAGCCAATTTTTATCTGGGCTATTCGGATAAACAGTCGGGTAATTTTGAGGAAAGTATAAAATATTTTGAAGAGGCAATAAAAGACAGTAAGGAAGAAAAGCTTATAACGATCGGTAAATTTCAGATAGCGGATAATTTTAAAAGACAGGGAGAATATGAAAAGGCAGCGGAATTGTTCAGGGATATAGCAAGTAAACATGAGCATTCACAGATAGCCGCTACATCGCTTGCCTTCGCGAAATTCACATATTTATTTGACTTAAATAATTCCGATAAGGCAAATGAAATAACTACCGAGATGATAAATAAATATCCGGGCTCGGATTTATTAGAGGATACAAGGCAGGAACTAGAGATAAAAGAAGACCCGCTGGAATACCTGACCAAGGGCGCGGAAAACCTCGACGAGGGCGCCCTTGTCAAGATCTGGTCCAAGGTTCCGGTGCTAAATGAGGCCTTAAAATCCGCAGAAAATACAGCGGCATGGTATGCGGTATATATGATAGAAGGAAGTATAGACCGGACATTGGGTGAAAATTTACAAAAAAATGAAATATTGACAATAAGCATCGACCCGGAGTTTTTGACCAGTTACGTAAGCAAAGGGCTGCAGAACGCAGCAGCCACCGTAGGTGTTTCTATATCGAACTTTAAAATAGGATTTCCGCAAAGGGACCATGCGCAGATAAGCGGGCTGGTAAAAATAGGCCCGGCAAATTTTAAATTTTATGTTTTGGGAAAAATGTCCCTGGAAAAGCACATGGAAATAGACCTGATAAAGGGAGAATATAACCCCGACAAATGGGTAATATTTAAAATTATTGAAGGTAAGCTGGGCCGTTTTGATATACCAACAGGCCTTGCCAATAAAATGATGGCAAAGGCGCACAGGATATTCAACCAGAAAGAGATATTTCAAGTCGAGGAGTTTTCTTTGATGCCCCAACGCATTTCCTTGTCGGGCCCGGTGCGTTTTACCCAGGAAGAACTGAAAATGCAGAGAAACCTTCTGGATCAGTATATAAAATTTTATAAATAAAAAGTA
>JAFGKX010000034.1 GCA_016928375.1 Candidatus Omnitrophota bacterium
AATAAATAAACTCTACGGAAAATATATACCCTGTATTTAAAAGATCTGTCTGCTTTATCTTTAATACGTCCACAGTCAGCACTATATGAAATGTTATGGTAAACCCGACGATAAATAAAAACATCCTGAGGTAGCCGGATACATCGGCCATAAAATGCGCCGCGATAAAATATACTGCCGCTGCCAGAATAGTATAAAAAGGGAAAAGATACGGAGCAAGCGATATAAAGGCGTTGTTTTTACTGGCAGTAACACTGCCTCCTTTTTTTGAGACCTTGATAGAATGAACCTTGCCGCCTAAAAGAATAGCCGCGACCGCGTGAAGCATCTCATGGCCGAATACATACATCCTTTCCGGTTTAAACAAAATAGCGTGAAAGGCCAGGTACGCGACACATCCGTAAAAAAAATACAGCTGTTCCAGAGATGCCGATTCCATTTTGCCTAAATATTCATAGAATACAGCGCTTATAGATACGCACACCGGCAAAAATAAAATTGCTAATGCAATATGTATTATTTTCTTAAACATCTTAACTTAAGGTTTAAGTGTTTCATCCTTACCCATATATGGTTTAAGGGCCTTTGGAATAATAACTGATCCGTCTTTTTGCTGATAATTTTCCAGTATCGCGATTATAAGGCGCGCAAAAGCAACGCCTGAACCATTTAACGTATGGACAAATTCTGTTTTCTTGGTTTTTTTGTCTTTATATTTTATGCTGCCTCTTCGCGCCTGGAAATCCGTAAAATTCGAACAACTCGATACTTCAAGCCATTTGGCCGCGCCCGGCGCCCAAATTTCTATGTCATAACATTTGCTCGCCGCAAAGCTGATATCCCCGGTGGACAAAAGCACCACCCTGTATGGTATTTCCAATAGTTGAATGACCTCTTCCGCGTTTTGCAGAAGAGACTCAAGTTCTTCCCAGGATTTTTCAGGTTTTACGAATTTGACCATTTCAACTTTATCGAATTGATGCACCCTTATAAGGCCCTTGGTATCTTTTCCGTAGGAACCTGCTTCTTTCCTGAAACAAGGCGTATATGCCGTATAATATATCGGAAGCCTGCCCTCATCTAAAACTTCATTCCTGTGTATATTTGTTACAGGCACTTCAGCTGTGGGTATTAAAAAAAGATCCTCATCTTTAAGTTTATACATATCATCTTCAAGCTTAGGCAGCTGGCCCGTGCTGATCATGCTGTCGCGGTTTACCAGGGCAGGCGGCCATATTTCAGTATATCCATGTTTATTAACATGCAAGTCTATCATAAAGCTCATCAATGCCCTTACCAGCTTTGCCCCTTTACCAATAAATAGGCTAAATCCGCTTCCTGTTATCTTAGATGAGCCTGAAAATGAAATAATATTTAAAAATTCCCCTATCTCTATGTGGTTCTTTGGGTTATAATCAAATTTCTGCTCTTTGCCCCATGTTTTCACTATCTTATTATGCGTGGCATCAGGCCCAACGGGAACACTGGAATGCGGTATGTTTGGGATTCTAAGCAGTAAATCTTGCAGTTTTTGGGATATTTTATCCACTTTTTGGCTTAAATCCTTAATTTTTTGGGATTTTACCTTCAACTCATCCAGCTTGGGCTGTATCTGATCTCCCTTTTTCTTTAAAATGGCTATTTCATCAGATTCTTTGTTCTGCTGGGCCTTAAGCTGCTCTGTTTCTGTCAAAAGCCTGCGCCTTTCCTCGTCTGTTTTAAGCACAATGTCCAGGTCGAATTTTGTATTTCTGTTTTTAAGACTTTGGCGTACTTTATCCGGGTTTTCACGAATAAATTTAATATCCAACATATTATCCCTATCCTTTCAATACGCACAACGGCTGCCCTTCGGCTTCGCTCAGGGCTCCCTTCAACCCTTTAGAACCACGAGCGGTCGCATCCTGCACACCTTTTTGGATATGCCGGCATTGTGCACAATATCAACTACCTCATTTACATCTTTATAAGCCAGGGGCGCTTCTTCCGCTATTGTACCACGCCCTTTTGCCATAACTAAAATACCGTTTCGTTCAAGCTCTGTTCTTATTCCGTGTTCATTGAACTTTTTTATTGCCGCTGTTCTTGAAAGCTGCCGTCCTGCGCCGTGACAAGTGCTCCCGAAAGTTTCATCCATGGCCTTCTTTGTTCCTATTAAAAGATACGAGCTTCTTTGCATGTCGCCCGGTATTATTATAGGCTGATCCATAAATGCCCTTGTCGCGCCTTTTCTATGAACGCACAGCTTCGTTTTTTTTCCATTGACCTCATGCGTTTCTAATTTTGCTATATTATGAGCTACGTCGTATATCAAATTCATGCCCATATTCTGCCAGGGCTTAGAAAATACCTTTTCAAATGAAAGCCTCACCAGGTGCATAAGGCACTGGCGGTTATTCCACGCGTAATTCGCGGCGCATTTCATTGCCTTAAAATACTGTTGGCCTTCTCCTGAATTAAACGGCGCGCAGGCCAATTGCCTGTCAGGTACTTTTATCGAATATTTAGAAAGCGTTCCAACCATGTCTTTCGCGTAATCATCGCATATCTGATAACCAAACCCGCGCGAGCCGGAATGTATCATTACCGTAACCTGGTCTTTGGACAAGCCAAATATATTCGCGGCCTTTTCATCGTATATATCGGCTATGGACTGTATTTCTATAAAATGATTACCGGAACCTAATGTGCCTGACTGAGCCCTGCCTCTTTCATATGCCCTGTCAGAAACTGCGTCAGGGCCTGCGCCTTCCATGGCGCCTTCTTCTTCTGTGTGCTCTATGTCATCTTTGGTTGCATAACCCTGAGAAAGCGCCCACTTTGCGCCTTTTATCAATATTTCTTTTTCTTCTTTGTGCGATACCCTTATTTTACCTTCCGAGCCGACACCCGCGGGGATATCATTATACATGGCATACATCAGGTCTTTCTGTTTTTTTAGTATATCCTGCCGGAATAAATCCGTTTTTAATAAACGCACGCCGCAGTTTATGTCGTATCCTACACCGCCGGGTGAAATAACCCCGCCTTTTTCGATATCAGTTGCCGCAACACCGCCTATGCAAAAACCATAGCCCCAGTGGATATCCGGCATCGCAATAGAATATTTTACTATTCCGGGCAATGTCGCGACATTAGCAACCTGCTCGGGGGCATTATCATTTTTTATATCCTTTATCATTTTATCGTCTGCGTAGATAATGCCGTCAACGCGCATTCCGGATAAATAATTCTTTGGTATACGCCACCTGTAATTATCTATTTTTTCCAGAGGCCCGGAGTATGTTTTCATATGTCAAATATTATTTCTGCCGTTAAAATGTTCTTCTGTTTTTCTATATTTAAGCCATGAAATGTAACTGCTTTTATTTCATGAAAAAGGGTATGTTTATTCTTATCCAGTTTTTCGCCCGTTGCCTGCGATTTTATATAATTGTCGGTGAGTTTTATGATTTTAAAATCACAAAAAATAATATCTTTGGCATTGAAGTAATATAAAAGCTCGGCAAGCCAGTTTCTTAGCAGCTCATTTACATCCTGCGCTTTGGCCTCAATGAAAATTATATCTTTTGAGGATACTTTTTTTAAATCTGCTATCAGT
>JAFGKX010000035.1 GCA_016928375.1 Candidatus Omnitrophota bacterium
ATGGGCTATACACATAACGCATACCATTTTCCAGCATCATGTACCATTTCTTCCTTATTATATCGGCATAATCCGCATCCTGCAGAAAAAGGTATCCTGTGTTTTCATTTACCTTGAATCTTTTCATCTGAGAACGCACCTTTTTGGCAACTTCAGAGGCATTGCTTTCGTTGTTTATCTGAAAGCCATAACCTGTCTCAGCAAAAATTGCAGTTTCCGGAAGGTATTCGCCTTTCACTAAAGGCATGAGGCTTCTGCCGTCGATATCTTTCGGAATTGCGATACCAAGGCTATCGAGCAGAGTCGGGTATATGTCCGTTGCAGCTGCTGTGTTGTCAATCTCCATGGGTAAAATACCGTTTGAATACAACGCCAGCACCATCCTGTTTGACCACGGGTAATAAAACGTATTTCCGTGAGTCGAAAAGTCGCCGCCATAATCCCATCCATCGCCATGATCCGAAAACAGCACTACAACCGAATTATCGTACAAGCCGCATGCCTTAAGATATTTCAATAAAACGCCCAGCTGTTCATCCAGGGCGCGTATACATTGTTCGTGAGGATTGATTAAATTTTTATCACGCGCATACGGATATGCAATGGAATAGGGGTGGTGATTCACGCATAGGTGCACGGCTATAAACTGCTTTTTGTTTCTTGGCAGATTGTTAATGCGCCTTATTACCTTATTTATAAACAGCATCGGGTTATAGGCAACATGCGAGCGATTATATATAACGGGCTTAAAAAGCGCAGGCAGCGCTCCGTTTTGTATAAGTATATTACAAAAAGCATAATCGTAAAATGCGGAAATAAACATTGCCGCAATATCTTTGCGCGGGCAAAATACCTCGTCAAAACCATGCATCGGCCTTATATTGCTGAAACGCACATCATCCGTGCAATATAAGCAATAATAATCATGCTGTTTTAAAATATTCCCCAAATAAGCATTCCCTGGATTCAGGTAATAATCCGGCACCAAGTTGGCCCTTGCCCCGGTATGTATAGGATAACGCCCTGTCAATATGCTGATATAAGCAGGATATGTTCTTGCAAGAGGGGTCCATGCGTTTTTAAAACAAACCGCATTTCTAATAAATTTATCCGCATTCGGGGCCAGGTCTTTTTCATACCCCAGCCTTTTCGAAAGGCGGTTATACTGGAGAGAATCAAGCCCTATAAAGACAACGTTATCTTTTTTGGCAAATTTTTTACTATCCGGAAAATAACGAGTAACGGAAATTGTCGATACGGCAAATATAACGGCAAAAGAAAGCAGGCCTGACAATAGCTTATTTTTTGTTATCGCGATGGTAAATATAAAAAGAAAAATCCAGTAAAAACCGGCTATGATAAACGGCACAGGAAGCTCTGGCCGGGGAAAAACAAACTGATACAGAATAAAATGTTGTACCTGGGAACGCGGATGCAAAAATGCGTTAAAACCGTATACAAAGTACAAAGCAAAATATATACTGACAAAGGCAAGCAGGCCAAACCATAAAACCGGAAGTTTATTCACTGGTTTTAATTTATAATATAAAACAGCGATGGTAAAAACAAAAAAGAAAATTATAAAAATATACAACGCAAAAGCTGCGCCTGCAAGTTGCAATAAAGGCAATGTTAAAAATTTGAGGATGGTCCTGTTTACGATAACGCTATATGCGTTTGCGCGCGGAAAATAACTTGAAAAAAATATATAATTTTCAATGCTTTCCGTAAACAGAAGCACAAACGCTATAATCGCTGAAATCTTTAAGGCTGGTATTAATTCTTTGAATTTCCGCATTTTGCATAAAAAAAAGGGAACGTATTTAAACGTTCCCTTTTTCAACTAAGGCTTACGCTTAATTATGAACCTGCTACTTCGCTTATTACGCCGCTCTGGTCAATACTGAACACTCTGGTGCCGGTAACTCCTGTATTTATAGGAGTGCCTGTACAGGTGTAAGTAAGCCCGTTTGCGCCTCTTGTGTATGCGAAGGTATAGCCCTGTTTTGTCCCAGCTGCTAACGTAGCATCAATATACGGCGGAGTCGCAGCTGCCAAAGCAGCTAAACTTGCCGGATATGTATTATTTGCCCCTAAGAAACTTTCGCAAGCGCTGCTTATGGTCCTTAGCGATGCCTGCGCTGCTGCTTCATTGGCATTATGCCTTGCGCGCAGCAGATTAGGAATGGCTATCGCAGCCAAGAGGGCTATAATAGCTACAACTATCATAATTTCAACGAGCGTAAAACCTTTTCTCTTATTAAACATCTTCATTTTCTTTCCCCTCCCTTCTTCCCTGAATGGGTCGTTATGGCCTACATATAAAGCCTTCTCTTTTAAATATAACACACAAGCATACCTTTGTCAATACGCGAAACTCTATCGGGCTATTATTTCCGTTATCTTAAATATAGGCAGAAATATCGCCAGCACAATCCCGCCTATTATGCCTCCCAAAAACAATATAACTATCGGCTCTATCATACTGGTTAGCGCGCTTACCATCGCATCCACCTGTTCGTCATAAAAATCCGCTATTTTACTCAACATTTTCTCGAGTTCGCCTGTCTGCTCACCTACCGATATCATTCTGACGGCCATAGGCGGCAGAACCTTGCTTTCTCCTAAAGGCTCGGATATGCTCTTTCCGTCTTTTATTGCCTTTGCTGCCTGTTCTATCGCCCTCTCGAGCACCTTGTTGCCGCAGGTCTTCCCTACTATATCGAAACTGACCAAAATAGGAACGCCGCTTCGCACCAAAGTAGACAGGGTCCTTGAAAATTTTGCTATGCTGAACTTTCTGAACAAAGGCCCCAATATGGGCATTTTAAGTAAAAATGCGTCGAACATCAGCCTGCCGCGTTCGGTTTTTATATACCTTACAAACAGAAAACTCAACATAATAAAACCTATTACCCCCAGGAAAAAATATCTCCTTAAAAAATCGCTTATAGCCAAAAGTACCATCGTCGGCATTGGCAGCGCGCCGCCGAGTAAGTCGAATATACCTTTAAAAGTAGGCACAACCTTAACCAGTAAAAATATCGTAATTGCGATAGCTATGATTACAACAACCGCAGGATATACAAGGCTTGACTTGACTTTGCGCTGTAATGAATTTATCTTTTCAAGATAAAGAGCTAAACGGTTTAGAATCTCATCCAATAGGCCGCTTGATTCGCCGGCTTTTACCATATTAATATAAAGCGCGCTAAATGTCTGCGGGTGTTTTGCCAAAGCCTGTGAAAAACTCAGGCCTGTCTCGACATCGTTTCTTACCCGCGCTACTATATTCTGTAAAGACCTGTTATCCATCTGCTGCGCAAGCGCATCCAGGGAACCCACAACAGGGATACCTGCCTCTACCATAGTGGCGAGCTGTCTTGAAAATATCGCAAGGTCTTCCAGTTTTATTTTCTTTTTTGTGGGCATATTAAACGAAAAGCCTTTTTTGACTTCGTCAATGGAGATAACCACCAAGTCCTGCTTTCTCAGTATGTCTATAACCTCGTCTTTATTCAGCGCGTTGATATTGCCGACTACTGTTTTCGAATCCTTGTTTTTCCCTGTATATTTATATACCGGCATGTTTGATTTATTCTCCTTTATTTTTTATTCTTCTGTTGTAATGCGGAGGACCTCTTCAAGGGTTGTCTGCCCTGCGAGCCATTCAAAAATTGCGTTATCCCTTAAAAACCTTATATTTTTCTTGGATACAAGATATTCTTTTATTTTGTCCTCGGAAGCCCTGCTTATAATCATCTGTTTTACCTGATCATCCACTAGAAAAATTTCCGCTATCGCCATCCTGCCGTAATAACCGGTATTATTGCACTTATCGCAGCCTTTTCCCCGGTAAATATGCATCGATTTTTTTAATTCGGATTTTATATTCAGCCTGTCCAGCACTGCCGGCCGTATCTCTGCCGGTTCCTTGCAATGCGGGCATATCTTTCTGGCAAGGCGCTGCGCAGCTACGGCTATCAGGCTGCTTGCCACCAAAAACGGCTCAACGCCCATATCTATCAAACGCGCTATTGCCCCTATGGCGTTGTTGGTATGAAGGGTGCTTAGCAAAAGCTGCCCTGTAAGCGATGCTTTGATTGCAATATCAGCTGTTTCAAAATCCCTTATTTCACCTATCAGTACAATATCAGGGCTTTGCCTTAAAACCGATCTTAAGCCGCTTGCGAAAGTAAGGTTTATATCGGCATTAACCTGCATCTGTGTTACTCCCTCTATCTGGTATTCCACGGGGTCTTCTATTGTAACTATATTCTTATCCGTGGTATTGAGCCTTGTCAATATAGAATATAGTGTTGTGGATTTACCGCTGCCCGTGGGCCCGGTCATAAGAATCATGCCATAAGGCCGGCTGATAGCTTCGTCGAAAAGCTTAAGAGTGTCCGAAGAAAATCCCAGTTTCTCAAGGCCTATATTTAGGCTTGATTTATCTAATAATCTTAATACTATTTTCCCTCCGTGCGTTATAGGCAACACCGATACCCTGAAATCAACTGTTTTGTCCCGGATTTTTATCCGGAATCTTCCGTCCTGCGGCAAGCGCCATTGCGTTATATCCAACCCGGACATAATCTTAAGCCTTGTCAATATAGCGTTCTGGTCTTTTTTTGGAAGGTTGAACGCCTCGTGGGCAGTTCCGTCTACCCTGTATCTTACCCGCAGTTTATTCTCCTGGGGCTCTATATGAATATCGCTGGCCCTTTTTTCTATTGCCTCGCCCAACATTAAATTGACTATTTTCACTATAGGCGGTATTTTGCTTAATTGCGCAGCCTCTTCTATGTTTACGGTTGTCTCATCTTCCACCCTGGACACTTCTACGGAATCCGCATCATCCGGCGTATTGGCCTGCTCCAGAATGTCAGACAGCTGAGACATTTCAGTGCTGTAGTAATTATTTATGGCCTCTGTTATTTCCTTTTCCGTGCTTATGGTCGGGTCTATGTCGAAAGACGTCAATGCCTTGATATCATCTATGGCAAATATGTTCAACGGGTCGGCCATGCACACAGTAAGACTGTTTCCTATTTTGGAAATCGGAATCAGGGTATACTGGCGGGCCATTTTTTCCGGAATTAACTTTACAACGCCGGAATCTATTTTAAGCCTGGATAGATTTAGTACCGGTATATTAAACTCCGAGCTAAGAAGCGCAGCCAGATCCTTCTGGGTGATCAGGCCTTTTTCTACGAGCATCTTAGCAAGATTACCGCCCTGTTTTTTCTGTATATTTATTACATCCGACAGGTCCTTTGCTGATACGGCATTGCTGTTTTTAAGTATGTCTATCAGTTTTTCGTGTAATCGCTTTACCATTGAAGCACTGCGCCCAGCACGCGGGCATTTATGTCGTTCAGTATTTTATAATTTCTCAGCAGGAATTCCCTCTCGGTTTTCCTGAATTTCGCCCCCAGTATTATACCGTCGGTAACGGATGCCAGGGTTGCGCATTCTACGGAATCAGTTATCGGAGGAGCATCTATTATCACTACATCGAATTTTTCTTTAAGCCCTGCAATAAAATTAGCCGCCTGCTGCTTATCTGCCAGATTAAACCCTGCGGCATCTGTTACTTTCAGGTTCTTTACTCCGGTATTGCTGCCTGCCTTTGCTACTAAATCCGATAATTTTTTAGCGTTATTTTTAACATCAACCAGACAGACCCTTCCTCCGATAAACGACATTGAAACAGCAAGGTTGACTGCCGCAAGGTCTTCATCCTTCAGGAGAGAACTATAGAGAATTGTTTTTAAAGAAGTTGCCAGGTTTATGAATTGTATATTGGACCTGAACACCTCGAATGATTTAAAAAATTCCGAATCTTTCGGGTAATTGGTCAATAATCCGCCTGCGGTTTGTTTTTTAGGTTTTGCAATACTTGCCAGGGTCCTTATGCTCAGATCGCTTCTTATTTCTTTTTCATTCCAGACAGTTTTATCAGACCCTTCGATTATAAATGCGGCAAAAAACAAAAGCGCGATGCCAAGCAATACCCTGCCGGACAAATCAAGCATTTTTATTTTCTCCATCCCCACATCAGCAACATCCGGCCCCGATACGACATCGCCCATATCGCTATCTGCCGGAGGCACCGTAATTTGCTCGGCTAATTTATGCTGCTGCAATATTTTATCATAAAACTCTTTACTGCTGCTATAGGCGCTGGACAAAGATGCGTGCTTCTTATTTTCCTGCTCAATCTGGGCCTGCATGGTTTTAAGATCATTAGTTTTGACTATTATCTGATTTTTAAGTTCTTTTACGCTGGGATGTTCTTCAGTATACACAACCTGAAGTTTACGTAATTTTGCCTTAAGATCATCTATTTCAGATTTCAAGGATTGTATATTGTTTATCCCCGCATCTGTCTTAAAACTGTTAAAAGCCGCAGCAGCTGCATCCAGGCCTGCCTTTGCTTCTTTAAGTTCAGTATTTAATTTTTCAAGCCGGGCCTTTTTATCGGTATAGATTTTTTCCTGCCGCGCCAGGTTTATTCTGGATGCCTCCTTAAAATAAATATCTATGAACTCGGTAGCAACCATTTTCAGCCTGTCCTTTTGCAGCATAATCAGCTCAATCTTCAGCGTATCAGCGCCTTCCGCCGTAACATTCATGTTGTTTTTAATAAATTCAAACTCCCGGCTGATAAGATCCTGCGGGAAACGAGCCTTCTTCATGGCCTCAAGCAATATTTTCTCGTTATTCAGAGCCTCTGCCTGCTCGCCCAGCCATCTCATTCGCTCGATATCCGACTGCACATAAGAAGGAGGCTTTAATTTGATTTCAAGCGTAACCTTATAATGCGGCTTTACGGTCTGCACGGGTATTAACAGCGGCAGAAACGCCAATATAAGCAGCCATTTTCTCCTGGATAACATCCTGTGCACAGGATGCAATATACCTTTTTTCATTCTTCGATTCCTTTCATTCCTCGGCTTACAATAGAAATAGCCCCGAGCGTAGTGGTTCTATAAACTCGCCACACTTCAATCGCGCTGAGCGTAATTGAAGCGTCAAATAGGTCATACTGCCTCTTGCTTTTTTATTAATCCGAGTACTTCACTCATGCGGAAAGGTTTATATAATATAGCGCATATCTCGCCTTTCATTGAATCAGTCATTACCTCCTGAGCCATTACGCGGTATCCGGTCATAATTACAAAGCAGGCATCGTTATGCTTTTCTTTTATCCTTCTGAATGTCTCTACGCCGTCTAACCCGGACATTTTTATATCCAGAAAAATAAAATCATACTTTTCCGATTCCGTCTTTTTAATAGCCTCTAACCCGTCTTTTGCCAGATCTACTGCATAGCCTTTTTTGGTTAAGTAGCTGTTAAAAAGTTCTCTTATCTCTGCTTCATCGTCAACTACCAGTATTTTTTTTACTTCTGCCATTACTCCCTCCGTTAAATCCTTATTATGCCTTAAAATGTCTCTATATCGTTCAGTATGTTTCCAGTTACAGCATCCAGTTCTTTTTTTGCTTTCAGTTTATCTTCCTGGGCGCCGGGAAAAAGATTTATTATATTTTTATTCATTATTGCCTGCTGCATACTCGCAAATTTAAGGTATATCCTTATGCCTTCTATAACCCTTTTTATCAGCAGGGCGCAGTATACCAATGCCAATAATATAATCATAGTAAATACAGCCATAATAATTGTTGCATACGCTATCATAAGATCCGCAACATCAACAGTATTCATTATTTCCATATTTTCCCCCCGTGCCTTTAGTCCGGCTGCTTGTTTTCCCCTATTGTTACTCTCATGACTTCCTCGAGTGTCGTTATGCCTGCCTTAGCTTTTACGATTCCGTCTTCGCGTAATGTTATAGTGCCGTCCTTGCGCGCCTGGTCAGTTATAATATGCTCGGATGACTTATCCATTATCAGCGTTTTTATTTTTTGGGTTAAGGGTATTGTCTCTATTATGCCTACCCTGCCTTTGTAACCTGTCCCAAAACAGGAATCGCAGCCTTTGCCTTTATAAAATTTATCCGAAGCGCTTAACCCCAGTTGTTTCTTTACCGCAGGCTCTATCTCATAAGGCTCTCTGCATTTGACGCAGATTTTACGTATTAGCCTCTGTGAAGCAATAAGAACCACGGAAGAACTTATTAAAAAAGGTTCTATGCCCATATTTGTCAATCTCGTAATAGCGCCGGCTGCAGTATTCGTATGCAAAGTGCTTAATACCAGGTGCCCTGTCAGCGCGGCCTTTATTGCTATATCGGCAGTTTCTAAATCTCTTATCTCGCCTACCATGATAATATCCGGATCCTGCCTTAACATTGAGCGCAGCGTCTTTGCGAAAGTAAGCCCTATTTCCGGTTTTGCGTTTACCTGGTTTACCCCCGCCAGGTCAAATTCAACCGGGTCTTCTACGGTTAAAATATTTTTTTCCGGAGAATCAACATATTTAAGCACAGAATACAAAGATGTTGTTTTTCCGCTGCCGGTAGGCCCGCATACCAATATCATACCGTGCGGGCGCATTGCCGCTTTTTTAAGTTCATCAAGCGAATATCCTTCGAATCCGAGTTTTTCAACATCAAGAGTAACTTGTGCTTTATCAAGAATTCGCAAACTTGCCTTTTCGCCGTAGCTGCTGGGTAAAATAGAAATTCTGTAATCCACGTACCTGTCTTTAAACCTTATTTTAAAACGCCCGTCCTGCGGCAGGCGGTGCTCGGATATGTTTAATTCCGACATAACTTTTATCCTGGATATTACCGCGTCATGCATATTTCTTGGGAGTGTGCGCCCCTCCTGAAGAAGGCCGTCTATGCGGTAGCGGACCCTCGTAGCGTCTTCCAGGGGTTCGATTAAAATATCGCTTGCTTTAAGCCTGGTCGCTTCCGAAAGTATCATATTTGTAACTTTTACTACAGGCATCTCGTCTATCATCTGCCGCAATTCGGTCGCAGATGCTGTTTTTTGTTCCAGCATTTCAGCGGTAATGACATTCGGCTTCTCCATATCTTTTACCGCTTCTTCCAGGACTTTACTTGTATGCGTCGGATAATACTGCTCTATAGCATCCAATATTTCCTTGCTTGTTGTAATAACTACTCTCACCTGAAAACCGGTCAGAGATGTTATATCATCTATGGCAAAAATGTTTAAGGGGTCTGCGGTGGCAACGGTAAGATTTTTTTCTATTTTTGATATAGGGATTACTTCATAGCGGCGCGCTACATGCCTTGGTATTAAATCAGTAAGAGACGGGTCTATTTTATACTTTTCCAGGCTTAAGGTCGGTATGTTTAAATGCTGGCTTAGCACGGCTACTATGTCCTTATCTTTAACATAACCTAGGTCAAGCAGAATCTGGCTTAATTTTCCGCCTTGTTCCTTTTGCAGTTTCAGCGCCTTATCCAATTGCTCAGGCTTAAGAAGTTTTCTCTCCAATAAAGCATCCGTTATCTTCTGGCTAAGCGTTTGAGCCATAGTATCTTTTTATAGTCTCTTTTATATCGGTTTGCGTACTTACAAACGTCTGAACTTTACAGTTCGTAATAAGCTCTATATCTTCTATGGCATGTAAATTTAAGGGGTTGGACATTGCCACTGTCAGGGAATTGCCTATTTTATCTATAGCGATAAGGCAGTATTGTTCTGACACATTGCGTGGTATAAGCTTTACCACTACCGGATCTATTTCGTAATTTTTCAACGGAAGATAAGGAAACCCATACTGCGTAGTAAGGGCCTGGGCAATCTGCTCTTCTGTCGCAAACCCTAAAAGAACCAGTATGTTGCCCAAAAGGCCGCCTTTTTCTTTCTGTATCTGAAGGGCCTTTTGCAGCTCGGATTCTTTTATTATGCGCCTTTCCACAAGCAGCTCGCCGAGCTGCTTGGATATCATTCTTCTAGGAGGTGCTATCATTTTTTTAAGAAGCGTTCGCCCCTTTCAGTGCGTCTTTCAAACGGTTATGCGCAACCAGTATCAGCTCATTTGCGGAAGCGCCGTCAATAGGATTTTCGCTGATCGCGCTGCACACCTTAAGCTTCTGATACGCAGGTTCTGCTTTTGGGTCCACCACTAATTCGGAGATTTTTTTTCTGATCTCTGAGTTTATCAGTTCTCCTTCTTTTCTGTTCCTCTCAGGAAGGACTATTGCGAATTCATCGTCCGCAAATCTGGCGGCCTTATCTACAGCAGTCAATCCTTCCGATATAAGCTTTGCGATCTTTTTAAGCGCCGCCTCCCCAGCCATCCTGCCGCGTTTACCGCAGTATGCCTCAAGATCAGCCACCTTTAAAATTACAAATGAGCATGGGCGCTGATAAATCATGGAGCGTTTTATTTCCTCTTCAAGGCGCTCTTTTATATAATTTTCATTATAAAGCCCGGTCAATTCATCTATCACTTCAAGCTCTTCGGCCTTTTTTATAAGCGCGTCGTTTTCCAGCGCTATCGCAGCCTGTTTCACGAATACTTTAAGCAGCTCCATGTCGTCTTTGGAGTAGGCGTAAAAATCTCTTTTATTTCCGGTCAGTAAAACACCTTTGCATTTATCATGCATAATGATAGGCAATACTGCCGCATTTTTAACCTCATAAGTTTTACGCAGGTCATCTATCTCGCTGTTAGCGGCAATATCTTTGTCTATTACGATGTCCTTTAACTCGAGCGCGCATTTCCCTACCAGGCCGTGGCCCAGGCGCACAGGCCTTTTTGCAAGCTCCGTGGATTTAACATTCGACAACGCGATAGGCTCAAGCACATTGGTTTCTTCATTCAGAACCATTATAACAGCGGGGTTAGAATCTTCCATATATGAAACCTTACCTGCGAGCATATCCATTATAGCGGCTATGTCCGTTCCTGAGGAAATAAGGCTGCTTATCTGCAAAAGCCCGGACAAGGCCATTACCTTTTTATTTATATCTATATTTATCTCTTTTGTCCTTTCGCCGTAATTCTTGAGCTCATTTATATTATCTTTTATGCGCTGTGTCAGGACATTCAGTGATTTTCCCAAATCGCCTATTTCATCCTCTCTTGTTACAGCTATAGAATGCTCGAGGTCCCCTCCGGCTATTCTGCGCGCATCGATAGCCATCTGCACTATCGGCTCTATCATTTCTTTCGCAAGATGAAACCCCAGCATGGTTATAATCAAGGTGATAAAAATAACAAGGCTGATGGGGCCTATTTGGGCATATTTTGGAAATATGAAATTAACCGACAGATAGCCGCATATAAGCATGGGGATTATAGACATAAGCGAAAACGCTATCATAAGTTTGTAGCGGAGAGGCTTAGGGACTAAGGAAAATTGCTTAAACATCCTGGCCATTTTACACCTCGCTTAATTATTTTTATATCCGTCGAATAATCTTCTGATATCCTGCTGGGCAGACCTTGACGCCACTATCCCTATAAATATAAGGACGGAAAACTGCCAGCAATCCTCAGGCCCTGCTATGAGCCCGGTATGCACATCTTCCATGCGCTGCAGCTTATCCTTATAATGCGCTATAGCCTTTTTCAGGGAATCTTCATATATATCTACGGTAGAAACCTGATTATTATATCTTAATGAGGGAAAACGCACGCCTCTTATGAGTAAAAAATCCAGCACCTTGTCGCTGTCTACGCTTAAGAGATCTTCAAAATCAAAACCTGAAAGCTGCGGAGGGTTTCCTGGTAAAATAATTGCCGGCTTTTCCACTACAAGCTTTCCCGTTCTGACAACAGTGTCGCCGGTATTAAGGCTGGATTCCGCCAGAAATATATAGGGGATCTCTGTGTGGGCAAAAGTCTCAAGCATACAGACCCGCGTCCTTATTATCTCTGTGTTTCTTAACGCCTTATCCCAACTCTCTCCGATATCCATCATAATAAACCATGCCTGTCTTTTTTAATATTTAATGTTAAACAAACTCACTTATTATATAATAATATTATACTTAATGTCAAAGCAAATTCAAACAACAAAATTAATAAGCGAGCCTATTTTTTCTATATCGACTGTAACCCTATCGCCTTTTTTCATCGGGCCGACCCCGGGCGGCGTGCCGGTCGCAATAACATCGCCCGGATTAAGCGTCATTACGTCCGATATAAAACTGATAATTTCTTCCGGTTTAAATATCAAATTAGCGGTTGTCGACGATTGCATAACTTTTTTGTTCAGATATAACATGATAGCCAGATTATTTGGATCTATATCCGTAACAATGCAAGGGCCTATAGGGCAAAAAGTATCGAATGATTTCGCTCGTGTCCACTGGCCGTCGGTTTTCTGAATATCCCTTGCAGTAACGTCGTTTAAACACGTATAACCAAGTATATAATTACCTGCATCTTTTTTGCTGACGCCTTTTGCGCGTTTTTTAATGACGATCGCAAGCTCTGCCTCATAATCAAGCCTTTTAACGGATTCAGGGTACGCAATAGCTTCGTTGTGCGCGATAACCGCAGTAGAAGGCTTCATAAATAAAACCGGCGCATCCGGAACAGGCATATTTAATTCTTTGGCATGATCCTTGTAATTTAATCCTACGCATACCACCTTGGTTGGCTCTACAGGGCTTAAGATTTTGACATCCCGCACACAGGTTTTTTTATCGGTTACTTTAAATCTGCCGAATACAGAACCATCGATAATGTGTAAATCGTTATTTTTAATAACACCGCAACAAACTTTACCTTTATGTACAAATCTTGCTATTTTCATTCAGGCCCTTAGTATATTTTATTCCTAAAGTTTTTAATCTGGCTCATATATATTTTTCTTACAGCATTAAAAGTTTCTATATATTCCGCGCTTTTATAATCCGTATACGTCCATTCCCAGGGATTAAAAGTATTGTTTCTGTAATAAAGCGTTACCTCCGCAAATATCCCCTTTTGAATATATAGCCTATGAGAATAATCCTTTGTTGTGGCAAGCACCAGTTTCGACGCCGAGATATAGCCCGGGTCCATATTGACAAGGCGCATTCCATTGCGGAAATATTTAGATTCTATTTTATTGGTAGCGATTTTGATGGCGGGAAGTTTTCCGGGATCTATCAATTTTGAAAAACTTAAAAACTGCCTTTTAAGATTACTGCCGAATTCCTTTTCGTAATAATCAGTTAGTTTAAAATCGAATACAGGGCTCACGTAATCTATGCGGGCAAATTTTCTTTTTAGCAGGCCCTGCGCCGCCAAAAAATTATTTTCATTCTGTGCTATCAGCCCGCATATCAATTTCACCGGCAAAATTTTCTTTATCCGGCCCATTGTTTTCCTTTTACCATATTAGCCCCTGGGCTTTATTTTTTCCGCGATCAGCGGGTATCGTACCTTCAGGTCTCCGTTTAAAAGCACTTCGACGGAATATTCTCCCGGCTCATTGAATAATATATTGTTAAATCTGGCCACTATCCTGTGTTTTGCCCGCAGGTCGGGAAGAACAAATTTCGTCTTTGCGTCCTCGATCAGCACCGAACCGCTGGGGGCTATTATGCGCGTATGCTGATCGAAATCACCCATGCCGCTGCACCAGCAGTTCATCACATAAAGAACGCTGTGACGTACCGGAAAATCAACCGCTCCTATTGTCTCAAAAAGTCCTATGAGCATAAATTTTCCGTTCTCTTCCCGCCTTACATCATCGCATAATACGGAAAAAAGCAGTGTCGGTTCTATTTTTTCGGCCGGTTCCATATCAACTCCTTGTTTAAAGAATTATAGCATACTGCCATTAAGCAGTAAAGGTAAAATCTTCTTTACAAAAGCATATCTTGGGTGTATATATAGTGATAGTATGTACTTAGAATATTATGGACTCAAAGAAAATCCTTTCAACGTAACCAGTGACCCTAATTACTTGTTTATGAGCAAACACCATAAAGAGGCCTATTCTCACCTTATATATGGTATACAGGAAAGAAAGGGTTTTATAGAACTTACCGGTGAAATCGGCACAGGAAAAACTACTTTATGCCGCGCGCTGTTAAGAGAAATAAGCGACAAGGTTAAAACTGCGCTCATATTAAACCCCACCCTCTCCGAACTTCAGCTGCTTCAATCCATAGTTGAAGATCTTGGCATAAAGACAAAGGCCAGGAATAAATTTACTCTGCTGAAAATGCTGAATGATTTTCTGATCACGGAATTGACTCACGGCAGTAACGTAGTTATCATAATAGATGAGGCGCAAAATCTTAAGGGAAAATTGCTGGAAGAAGTCAGGCTTTTGTCAAATCTCGAAACAGAGAAAGAAAAACTCATACAGATAATACTGGTGGGGCAGCCTCAGCTAAAAGATAAATTAAATTCTTCGGAGTTAACACAGCTGCGCCAGCGCATTGCGGTAAGATACCACATACCGCCGCTTGACAAAAACGAGCTTCTGTTCTATATTTACCACAGGATAAGAGTGGCCGGCGGCAAAGACGACATAACTTTTACCGACAAGGCGATCGAACAGATATATTCTTATACTCTTGGCACGCCGCGGCTTATAAATATAGTCTGCGATAAAATATTGCTTACCGGATTTGTTTCAGGAGCAAAACATTTCGATTTGGATATCGCAACCAGGGCTACGGAAGAAATAGAGGGAAAGATTAGAGTTATATGAGCATAATACACGATGCATTAAGAAAAGCTGCGGCGCTTAAAAAAGAAAATCAATCCGAAAACGTAGTGCGTGTCGAAGCAGATGCCCTGAATACCCCCTGCACATCAGATGCCTCCGCAGGCAAAAATGAAAACGTTTCGGGCAGCGGCGCGATTAAGAAAAAACATGCGCGCGGAGCGTTCAAGGTGTTCTTAATATTATTGATAATTAGCGCTGCAATGCTGCCTGTTTACAATTACTTCCTGCCGCTTTTTTCCTCCTCGGAAGTAGCCGCGCCTAAACCGCAGGTAAACAGCATATTAAAATCAATCGAGCCTAAAAAGGTGATTGAATCCGCAAATACCCTGGCTGGAAATATAATTTCCGGAGTGCAGAATGAGATTAAAAAACCCAAAGATGCTTTTGTGTTGTCAGGAATAGTTTATTCGCAGGATGACCCGATTGCAGTTATAAATAACTCCATATATACAATCGGTGGCAATGTGGACGGAGCTAAAGTAATTGAAATAAACGAAAAAAGCGTCATGCTGGAAAAAGACGGCAAAGATTTAGAACTTAAATTAAAATAATTATTTCTTTAATGTCCTGAGAAATGTCTTCACAACTACCGGATCGAACTGCGTACCGCTGCATTTTACAAGTTCCATTGTTGCCTCGCGTTCGGAAAGTGCCCTGCGATAAGGACGCTCTGAAGTCATAGCATCAAAGGCATCGGCTACGCCTATGATTCTCGCCTCAAGCGGTATTGCCTCTCCCCTTAAACCTACAATATAGCCCTTGCCGTCATAACGTTCGTGTTCATGATAAATCGCAGGCAGAAGATCTTTGGCTTGCGGTATAGGCTTAAGTATATTAAACGCCACCCTTGGGTGTTTTTTAACTATTTTGAATTCCTGGTCGGTAAGGCGCGCAGGTTTATTCAGGATTCTATCAGGTATTCCTATTTTACCTATATCATGAAGCAGGCTCGCGCGGCGCACTATATCAATCTGATACTTTGGAAGCTTCATCTCTTTTGCTATGATTACTGCGTATTTTGCCACTTTGCGCGAGTGCCCATGCGTATAATGATCTCTGGCATCCAAAGCTGCCGCTAATGCAAATATAGTGCCTATATATAATCCTTCCGCCTCAAGCATCAGCTGATAACTTTTTATGGAAGTCGCTGCTTCATACGCTAATATATCCAGGAGTTCTGTGTCTTCTGTGTCGAATAAGGTCTTGCCGTGGTATTTGCCTAAATTAAGTACCCCGAGCACTTCGGAATCTATGGACAGCGGTATACTTACAGCTGAAACAATCTTAAGGCCTTTCAGGTATTTTTTTACGCTGCCGGGTATTTTATCGCCCTCGTTAATAATAATCGGCTTATTGGTTTTGGCAACTACGCCCGCTATACCTTTACCTAAACGCTCCTGCGTTTTTTGGACTATTGTGTCAGGTATTCCCCTGGAAGTGTTTATTTTCAATATGCCGTCTTTATCCAGCAGCATAATCGACGCCCTGTCGGCATTACTTTCTTTAATTGCTGTTTTTATCGTCAATACTAGTAATTTATTTAAATCCCGCGTGCCTACCAGTCTTTTGCCGGATTTTACCAGCATATGCAGGCGCCAGAAGTCTCTTTTTCTGTAAACATTGCTGATATGCAGAATTATACTGTCAAATGCCGTTGTAAGCAAATCAAGCATTTTATATAATTCAGAGGCATTACTTTTATATCCGGAAATCAATGCATCTCTTATGATTCTTCTGAGCAGCATCTGGCCGTGAATTATATCTTCAGCGGAATTTATACTAAGATAACCGTTCTGTATAAGATACGCGATAAATTTTAGCGCGCGGGCATCATGCTGGTTTTTCAAAAACAGTATGAAGAAATTAAAAAATCTGCTCATACCTTTTTTGTGTTTTGCAATAGGAACAATAACTTTGTGCTTTTTGTGCCCGGACACCTTCATTATCTCGCAGGACCATTTAGAAACTATGCTGTTTCTGTGTTTTAGAAGATGCCCGACCAACCTTGATTTGATATGATTATTTATATTGTGGTTCATTTAATTTGACAACGAAGCTGTCTGACGCTCCTTTTTCCTTTCTAAGTTTAAAAAGCAAGGCCTCTGTTTCCTTTTTATCTTTAAGCGGGCCAACGCAAACCCTGTACATAATCTTATTTCTGGAATGAGAAGGGTTTATAAAAGCGGGGTATCCCACAGAACTCAATATTTGCGCAAAAGATTGCGCATCTTTTTCGTTGTTATAAGTAGCTGCCTGTATAGCATAGCTTACGCCTGATGCCTGTTTCGAATACGCAGCCGCAGGCGTTGCCTGCGGTATCCGTTTTATATTATTTATCAGCCTGCTGCCAAATACCGATACTACCAAAACCAGGCCTGCTGCAACGAACAAAACTTTCACTACCCTGTCTATTTTAATATGCCGGCGGTGATATATTTTCTTTTTTGTCTTTTCGAGTTCCCTGCTGAGCGATTCTATCTCTATCTCGAGCTTGTTTTTTTTATGTTTTTCCCTGTGATGCGGCTTTGCGCCTGCGTCGGATAATATGTTCAGCCCTATGTCGCCATAAAGACGGTATTGCGCCTCTTTTTCCGAAATAGTTTCAATAGGCGCTGTTTGTTTTTTGGCCCACATAGGCGTCATTTTAATTTCTCTTTCACATAATCAGGAATTTTACACGGTTTAAAATTTTTACCGGTGAATACGTGCACGCTCTTACCTTCCGCCAGCAGTTCATCGCCTCTTTTTACCGAATATTCGAATGCCAAGCTGCTTCTTCTCATTTCTTTTACGCGGCAGCTTACGCTAACTTCATCATCATACCGCGCAGGAGCCAGATACCTGCATGATGTTTCAGCAACCACAAGATAAAGCCCCTGTTTTTCTATATCCTTATAATTTAGTTTAAGGTGCCTGAATAGTTCCGTGCGCGCTATCTCGAACCAGACAAAATAGTTGGAGTAATAAACCACTCCCATCCGGTCGGTATC
>JAFGKX010000036.1 GCA_016928375.1 Candidatus Omnitrophota bacterium
ATTGGGTGAGAAAACCTCCGCCCTTAGGGCGCCGGCAGCGGTATTGACTCACGATAAAGGGTTAATATCTTCAATGACGCCTTCCAAAGACCGAAACGATATGTTTTCTGCTGAGGGAGACTTGCTTGATGATGGTACTTTACAAAGCATATTAAACCGTGTATTGCAGCATGCAGGATTTGAAAGAAATAAAGATGTTTCGGTTGAATGGGATGTGAAGGCGCCTGCCGGAAAAATACATATAATGGACATTACGCCCGGCACAGGAAGCAAGCCTGCGCGCCTAAGGGTGTATGAAGATTTTTCCAAAAAAGATTACCCTGCTATAGAAGCTAAGAACGTAGCTTTTGAAATTAGGTTCGGAGACGGCGAAACACGCCTTGTAAGCCTTAAAAGAGCGCTGGCTTACCGGGCATTTGTCAGTGAATTTAGATGGCTTGGGAAATTAGGCGGGCATTTAATAAAAGTTGAGGACATGGCATTGCCGGATGTAGATGAAACCGAGATTAATGCAAGCAAGGTGGGCGTGCGTTACAGATTCTTTGATACAGCCGCATGGATATGGTATCATTTTATATTTAAAAATGGAAATGATGGAATAAAAAGCAATAATCAAATTACAAAAGAATTCCTGGATAACCTTTTTCATGTCATAAACCATCCAGAATGGTATAGAAATGGTACTCATGATGAGCAGCAAATAGCTAATTTCAGGGACCAGGTGCCGTTTATTTTAGGTAATAAAAAGCTGCAAGAGCAGATAAAGCAGATGATTCTTGCCATAAATGCAGAATTTTATGATTTAGAAACCGTCGAGTCACCCCTTTTGAGTTTGTCGGATAGAGACATGGATGATATGCTGCTAAATCCCGAAAGCCCGAGGGAATCCTTATGGCAATTTGCGCAAAGAAAACCCAAGGTAGCGAAAAGATTAGTGGTAGCGGCTATAAACCAGCCTGTTGATGCGATAGAAAACATACTTCAGCTTCCATCGCTGCCAGCCGCAGGATACGAAGGCTATAGCTATGTTACGCTAAAGCAAAAGGCGACACTAACCGGCCCAGGCAATGGTATGTTATTAATATTATCCCCCAACCTAGAATGCATGTGCTCTTTCTCTCTCCCTATAAAAAGTCAGAGCGAAAGAAGGACCTTAGCGCCTTATACTTTTAACTATTCTACATCAGATAGAGGATTAACAGTTAGAATAATAGCCGATTGCGGGCAACAGCGGGTAGACCGCGACTATGACGAAAAAACAGGCGGCGTAAAAGATCTTGGTTCTGTTATGCTGACCCCCGAAACCACCGGCCCGCAGGTCTTGCATGCGAATGGCGGCAAGAGCAACAGTGTAAAGAATTCGGTAAGGCCAGAAATGCCAGAATCTTTTGATGTGAGTAGCAATATAATAACTTGGGAGCATGTGGTACGCCTTAGAGGAATAACTTTTGCGTTTATCAGCAATAACTTATATAGGAAAGATAATAATTTATATCGATCGAAGGCACTCGCTCTTTTGAATGCGCCGCATGTTCGTTTTCCAGCATTTAAAGAAGTAGGGGAGCCCGTTGCCTCTATAGCAGAGAGGCGTAAGGTATTCAGTGTCTTTAAAAGAAAATACGCAAAATTTCTAAAACGGCAAGCGGATAATTTGGATCTATTTCTTGACGATGATGATTCAATAGCCTGTGCTTATGATGGTAGGATACATGCCAGCCTCACTTCGTCCACTAAAGGTAAGTTAGCTATTTGTAAAATAGCGGAAGGGCAATATATTGTTTATGATTATAACAACAGCGGGGTTTATTTAGACGTAGCCTGTGGTGTGTCAACCATGACCGATGAAGATATGGCACAATTAAGGCCTTTAAGAAACATAAAAGGATGTATCTTTAATCAAAAAGGTGAATTTCTTGGAATGCGTCTTGCAGAAACACGAGATAGTATTATTGTTGCCCGCAGTCCAGAAAGTCGTAGGTCTATAGCGGTTTTTGACAAAACAACAGGCTGCAGATCATTACTCCTAACCGGCATGAGCGGTTATGCTATTTTTGGAAACCATATTGTAATTACCAGAAGTGAAGAGTATGGGTATAGCTGTAGCGTCTATCGTCTTAACGATGGAAAGCGGATTTTTGAGCCAACCTCTGTGAGAGAAGATGACATTTTGAATATAGTTAAAAAATTCACAAAGCATAGCGTAACGCTTGTAACCAGAGCCGAAACAGGCGGAGATCATGAAGTTGTATGTTTGTTTAGCGCAAACACAAAATCCAAGCCCCTTCCCGCCACCGGCGGCACTGAAGGAATCAATACTGATTTAGGGGCAGGGGCGGATGCGGCAGGAATAACACCGCAAAGAATATGCAGTAAATTATTAGAGGCAAAAAAATTGAAAACGGAATGGGATTATTTAGAATCAGTTGATACAAGCCCACGTATGGAGCTGGCACAAGAGACATATAGCAGATACGAAGAAGCAAAGCGTATTCTTGAAGAAATGGCAGCTGAATTCGTTAGGACAAAATTTTTCTTAAACAAACCTGTAGTTTCCTTGGTTGACTTAACGCCAGGGGATGTAATAATAAACGCCAAGGCTGATGATTCGGGAAAGTATGTACCTAATATAGTGCCGCATATAGTTGAAAATGTATTTGGCCAAGGTACGGCTGGTGTAGAAGCATCTCTTGGGTTGCGGGGATTAAGTTACCGCCGCATCGGCAATGTAAAAGACTTAGCGCCACAACCCAAGCCCCTCTCCGCCAACGACGGCGCCGAACGAATCAATACTGATTTAGGGGCAGGGGAAGCGGTGATTGATCAAGCCCTTGAAATACTTAGCGGAAAAGGTATTGCAATAGACAAAGGAGATATAGAAAATACTCAGATAGTGCGTAATGCTGTGGCTATATTAATGAGCGATATGATGTTATACGTAGTAATTCTTTCTCCTGAAGTAATAATAACGAAATATGAGAATGTTGATTGTTTTGAATTAAGCCCCACGGGTAATTTTATCGCGATAGTGGATATGCATTATTATTATTGCCTTGATGTATTCGACACTAGAACCGGCAGGCTTGAACGATCTATCGGTACGTATAGAGGAGAAAATGCTTTTCGCTGGGTAGAAGGCGGAGCAAGGATTGCTGTGCAGGGTAATGTCCCCGTACCTCTTACGGTAACCATAGAGCCTTCTGTTCCTCTGTCTGCCAATGATGATACGCAAGCAATCGGCGACTTAGGCGCAGCAAAAGCGGTAATTGCGAAAGCTATCAGTGTGCCGGAAGAAAATATAATCGATATAAAGCCATTTGACACGCTAGCTTTGCATGAGACAAAAGGAATGATATATAGCTGGAATCAAAATGCTTTGGCAGATATAAATAAGTCAATTTCCGGCTATAGGTTTGTTAAGGTAATAAATGGTATGCATATAATGCATTATATATTGTACCCCGACATGAAAATAGCAGCAGCAATAAATATTAGTTTTTTAATAATTCATACAAGTGACATGTACTATAGCCAAGCAGATATTGAAAAGCGAGGTGGCATATTTTCTGGATATCAGGTAAATGCTATAGACGGCAATATTGTTATACAGCTTCGTTATAGTTTTAATGGGCAGAATACTATTTCTAAAAAACCATATACTACTTTTCCGCTGGTAGAAGCTGTAGGCAAAGTGCAGGATGCGGCAAGGTGGGCCATAAAAAATAAATCTGCCGCCGCAGCCGCAGGCGGTACGGTAATGCCGGCCGAACAACTACTTGACCTTCTCGCTGCAAGCGCGTAAATAGCCAGTCTATTTTTTTGATTTGTATTTGGCCTTACTACATGGTATAATTTCTTATTCAATGGCTGAATAAAGGAGTAGATAAATTGAAGAAGATATGGGCACATAAGGCAAGCTCTTTCAAAGAAGCAGAACAATTTGACGCAAAGTACTATCTTTCTATGCCCGCAACGGCAAGGATAGAGGCAATGCAATTTTTAAGGGAAACATATCTTAAAATAAGAGGAAATAAGAATAGTGAAAGTGCAAAAGGATTACGAAGAGTTATTAGAATTATTCAGTAAAAATAAAGTAAAATATTTTATAGTAGGCGCATATGCAGTTGCTTTTTATGCCAGGCCGAGATACACAAAAGACATAGATATTTTGATAGAGCCTACGGCGGAAAATGCCCGCAAAGTTATAAAATCTCTTAGGAAATTTGGATTTAAAAAATTAAATTTGGCGGAAGAAGATTTTAGCAGGCCGGGACGTATCATTCAGTTAGGCTACGAACCTGTCAGAATAGATATCATGACTTCCATAGAAGGCATAGATTTTAAAAAGGCATGGAAAAATCGGGAAATTTCCAATTATGGCGATCAGAGAGTATTTTTTATAAGCAAGGCAGATTTGATAAAGAATAAAAGAGAGTCAAACAGGAAACAGGACAGATTGGATTTAGAAATCCTGTCACAACTTCGTAAATAGCCAGCCTAATTTTCCCTTGACAATAATATATCATTGTGTTAAAATCTGTCTTTCTTAACTACAGGAAAATATTATGAAAACATATATGGCAAAAGATACGGACATAAAACAAAAATGGTACATCGTGGATGCCAAGGACAAGGTATTAGGCCGTTTGGCAACACGTATCGCTATTATACTTCGCGGCAAGCATAAACCTGAATATACGCCCCATGTAGATTGTGGTGATTACATTGTTGTCATAAACGCCGATAAGATAAAGGTTACCGGAAAGAAATTATCCCAGAAAGAATACTGGACATATTCAGGGTATCAAGGCGGGCGCAGAGAAAAGACATTGGAAGTAATGTTAAAAACTAGACCTGAAAAGGTTTTATCATTGGCAGTCAAAAGGATGCTTTCACGCTCATCGCTTGGACACAAAGTTTTCAGCAAACTAAAAGTCTATGCCGGCGATAAGCACCCGCATGCTGCACAAAATCCAGAGGAATTAAAGATATGAAAGACTCAAAGGCCATAGGCCGGCGTAAAGAAGCAAATGCGCGTGTGTCAATTACATCGTCAGGCACAGGCACAATAAAGATCAACAAGAGGGAATTTAAAGATTATTTCCCAAGAGAAACTCTAAGAATGGTTATAGAACAACCCCTTAAGCTATGCGGGGTTTTTGGTAAGATAGATATATCCGCTAATGTAAAAGGCAGTGGTTTAAGCGCGCAGGCAGGCGCGGTAAGGCACGGAATCGCAAGGGCGCTTTTAGGTTACGACGCGACCCTGAGAGATAAGCTGAAAAAAGGCGGATTCTTAACACGCGACCCAAGAATGAAGGAAAGAAAGAAATACGG
>JAFGKX010000037.1 GCA_016928375.1 Candidatus Omnitrophota bacterium
AACGCATGGGTTCGGAGTCCTTGCGTTTTTATATTGCCCCTGGAAATAATTTATAATCTTGTTTTTGAATTCTTGAACACAGTCAACCGTATAAAATGGTATCTTAAGCTGGCGAGCTGCGGCGCGCGCGTCCTGGGGGGCTTTATGCGCGTTGAAAAGTTTAAATGTTACGCCTATAACATCATATCCTTTTTTCAATAAAATATACGCGGCAACCGATGAATCCACACCGCCGCTTAAGGCAACGACAACACGCTTTTTCATTTTATTTTTTGGATAACTTTGCTTCTATATCGCCCGCTACTTTTTTACCCGCAAGCAGCATGCCGCCAAATATCGGCCCCATTCTTGGCCCGCCGAAAACAGCGTTTGAGCACATACCGCAGGTATAAAGCCCCGGGCAAACTTCTCTGGAATTTCCCACTATGGTCTCTTCGGCTACCTGGGCCCACATAGAGCCCTCTCCGACGAGTTTGCCCGTTTTTGTTTTTAGTTTTATGCCGGATTTTTTTTCAGCTATACGCACGACCTCTGCGGCATGGCCCGTTGCATCGACAATATATTTTGCCGCCATGGTAATGGGGTCTACGTGAAGGTTCGCTATTTCTACCGCGGTCCAGTTCAGCACAAGGCCTGCTATACGGTCTTTTCTTATCATAACATCTTCGGCGCTCAATAAGTTGAATATTTTAGCGCCCGATTTTACCGCTTTTGAACATATCGTCGAAACGCTTTCCACGGAATCAGCCATATAATAACCCTTTTCATAGAGAGTAGTCTTTACATCGAATTCATCGAGAATTTTTTTTGCTTCATCCTGCACAACTATCTCATTAAACATTATCCCGCCGCCCCACATGCCGCCGCCTACCGAAAGTTTTCTTTCGAATATGGCTACTTTTCTACCTCTTCTGGCAAGATAATAGGCACAGCACATACCGGCCGGGCCGGCGCCCACTATCGCTACGTCGATATCAAGATAGTCTATCAATTTTCTACTGTAAGTCTCGATTATTGCTTTTGAAATTTTTATTTCATCCAGTTTTACCATTAAAAATCCTCCTTCTTAAGAACAATGGATGAGGGCCCTACAGAACCGAGATTTTCCATTTTTAACGGAATATATTTTCCATCGGCAGATATCCATAGCCTCATCTTTTCCGGCATGCTCTCAAACAGATACGCTTTAAAATTACCGGCCGGGACATTAATATCCTTTATCCCTCTTAACGCCACTTTCATTTCTCCTACAGGTAAAATTACATCGAATTCATATCCCTGCTCCAAGCCGGCTTTAAGCAGCTGCCTGCAATGGTATATAAGAAGCAGCGCATTATTTATCCGGCCTTTCTTTTTAATTGTTTCGCTGCGGCTGCCCAAAAACTCTTTTTTTGATATTTCAACACTAAAGCCATCCTGATCGTATATCTCTTTTATCTGCGTAGATATACCTAAATTTTTTATTTTTCTTACTACATACAAAGGGTAAAAGCTTGCCGGATCGGCATAGATATTCTCAAGATCGTAAAAAGCCCCCACCCTGCTTTCGAAAGTAACCAGATAAGCGCTTTTACCATGGATATCGGCTGCCCCGGAAAAAGTAAGTGTGGCTTTTCCTACATTTACCGGGCCAAGATTATAGATAAATTCGAATGTTTCTCCGGGGGTAAACGGGATAGTTTCGCGCGGCGTTACCTGAAAAAGTGCGGTTGCTGTATTAGGCCGCATTTTAAATAAGCTGTTTTCGCTAAATTTAAAATTCTTTACAAGATATAAAACGCAGCCGGCAATAAGCAATATTACCAGAGTGCTTATTAATATTTTTTTCATGAAATATTGTTTATGCTTTGCCGGCGCATCCCAACACGTGCAGCTTATGCTTTACAACCTGTTTTATCGCGTCTCTCGCAGGGCCTAAATATTTACGCGGGTCAAAATTGCCCGGGTCTTTATCGAATTCCTCTCTTATTGTGGATGTCATCGCAAGGCGAAGATCGGTATCAATATTTACCTTGGCTATATTCATTTTTGCAGCCTTGGAAATCATATCTTCCGGCACGCCTTTTGCCCCGGGTAGTTTTCCACCGTGCTCATTACATTTTTTAACGTATTCGGGCATAACACTTGAGGCACCGTGTAAAACCAGCGGGAAATTCGGCACTTTTTCTATGACCTGAGACAGCCTGTCAAACGCGAGCTTGGGTTCTGTTTTAAATTTATACGCGCCGTGGCTTGTGCCTATTGCTATTGCCAGCGAATCACATTTCGTTTTATCTATAAATTCCTTGACTTCGTCAGGATTTACCAGTATTGCGTCTTTTTCGGTCACTGAAATATTATCTTCCACGCCCTGAAGCCTTCCCAACTCAGCTTCGACGACAACGCCTTTTGGATGCGCATAATCAACTACTTGTTTGGTAAGTCTTACGTTTTCCTCAAACGGCTTTTTTGACGCGTCTATCATTACGGATGTAAAACCGCCGTCTATACAGGATTTGCATATTTCGAAGTCTTCCCCGTGGTCTAAATGAAGCACTATGTCAAGCCCGGTATCTTCAACCGCCGCTTTAACAAGGTGCATAAGGTAAACTTGTTTAGCGTATTTTCTTGCGCCTGCCGAAAACTGCAAAATCAAAGGCGCCTTTTCTTCTTTAGCGGCTTCTGTTATAGCCTGTATAATCTCCATATTATTTACATTAAAAGCCCCGACTGCGTAATGTTCTTTCAGCGCTTTCTTGAATATTTCTCTCGATGATACAATTGCCATTTTTTCCTCCCAAAATTTTTGAAAAAAATTTTGTCCCGAACGCTGCTTAAATCCGAGCAGGTGCGAGGATTTAATACTGGCGAGGGACGATTCCTGCTTCAATTAGACCTATTATAATGAATAAATAATATTATTCAAGGAAAATATTTCCTTTTTGACATATATAATATTTAGTGTTATATTATCCACTATGATAAACCCAACAGGCTTTGCCAAAAGTGCTTATTCGGCATTTTTGAATCTGGCATACCCAAAATCCTGCCAGGGCTGCGGAACGAGGCTTGATTTTGACAATAAATATTATATATGCGCAGATTGTTTTAAAGAGATAAAAATAAATAAACCTCCCCTATGCATAAAATGCTCGCGTTCTTTATATGGCTTGCCTGAAATAAGCGCCCTTTGCGGGGTATGCCTTTCCTCTGCTTATCATTTCGACAAAGCATTTGTCTGCTGCAGCTATGAAGGCCTCATAAAAGAACTTATACACAAATTTAAGTACAACAATAGAAAATATCTGATATACTTATTTGATAAGATTATAGAAGACTTCATGAAAGATAAAATAACTGCCTGCGATATAAACATGGCCGTGCCTGTTCCTCTTTACGGCGCCAGGGCGAGAGAAAGAGGATTTGACCAGGCCCTTCTTTTATCCAAAAACATATCAAGGGCGTTAAATATACCGCTTAATTATAATATTTTAATAAGAAACAGAAACACCGCGCAGCAGGCAAACCTCGGTAAAACCCAGAGGTTTAACAACATAAAAGGCGCATTTTCTGTGCGGGAAAAAAGTGTGTTTAATAAAAAAAATTTATTGCTTGTAGATGATGTGTTTACCACCGGCGCAACAGCCAATGAATGTGCCAAAGTATTAAAACAATCAGGCGCGAAAAAAGTATTTTTGCTTACTCTGGCAAGAGGATAATCCCGCACCTTTTAAGGATGCGGGAATAATAAAAAGGTGCGGGATGAAAATTTTAAGAAACTACATATTAAAAGAACTTATAGGCCCGTTTTTGATATCGCTGGCTGTTTTTACTTTCGCGATGCTTGTCGGCAATATGGTAAAGATGGCTGATATGGTGATAAATAAAGGCGTTAGTATTATTTCGATATTCAAGATATTCATAGCCCTGATTCCGTATCTTTTAAGCTACACTCTTCCCATGGCGCTTTTGACCGCCACTATTATGTGTTTCGGGCGGCTTGCATCCGATAACGAGATAATCGCCATGAGGGCAAGCGGCATAAGCTTATACAAAATAGGGTTTCCTGTAATCATATTCGCGTTTCTTATAAGTTTATTCCAGGTGCATTTGAATGACTCTATAATTGCGCGGGCTCATTATTTCGCAACAAATGCCATAAGGGAAGTTGGCATGAAAAATCCGGCAGCTTACCTTGAGCCCGGTACTTTTATAAAAGACTTCAAAAATTATATTGTATTCATCCACAGCATAAACGGCAACAAGCTCAATAATGTCAGGATATACAAAATAGACGAAAACGCCCCGACGCGGACGATCATTGCACAAAAGGGAGAATTTACAAGTTTTCCCGAAAAAGGCATAATACTGTTAAAGCTTATAAACGGCTCCGCGGATGAGCCGAATCCCAAAAATCCAAATATATATTACAAGGTGAATTTCAAAAAATACAACCTAACGTTGGACCTTTCACGGGAATTATCTAATGCGCAGGCAAACAAAAAACCAAAGGATATGTCGATAAAGGAACTAAAAGCGGAGATACTGCATATGAAAACGCAAAACATAAATTCCATCCCGCTTGTTACCGAAATACACAAAAAAATAGCTTTGGCGTTTTCCGGTTTTGTGTTTGTGCTTGTGGGATTACCGCTAGCAATAAATACCAGGCGCAGGGAAAAATCCGTCGCTTTTGCCTTAAGCCTGGTTATCATACTTACCTATTACGGTTTATTTATCATAGGTGAGGCCATAGCGCTAAAAGAGGTATTGCCCGCTGCCATAGGAACATGGATAGCCAATATCGTATTTTTTTTAATAGGGATTTTGTTAATAGCGCAAATGGCGGAAAGATAGGAAGAGATGAAGATACTGGATAAATATTTTTTTAAGGGCTTTATAATGCCCCTTCTCTATTGCCTTATAATGTTTTATGTGGTTTATATCGTTGCGGATGTCCTGGGGCATTTAGACGATATACTAAGAAATAAAGTACCGCTTAATATAATGGCGCAGTTTTACCTGTTTTTCTGGCCGCTTATCTTTATCCAGACCGCCCCTATAGCGGTACTTTTGGCCACGGTTTATCTTTTAAGCACCATGAACAAAAACAACGAGCTGACAGCCATGAAAGCAAGCGGCATCAATATATATTACGCCATGCGCCCTGTATTTATTACCGGGATAATCGTCTGTCTGGGAGTATTTTACATAAATGAAAACATAATCCCGAAAGCCTATGCGGTCGTAAATAATATAAAAACAGATTATATCGAATCTATCAAAAAAGAAAAAGAAACCAAGTCCATAAAAAATGTTACTCTCTACACCAAGACCCATCAAATGTTATATGCAAAAAATTTCGATGCCGCTAAAAATAAGTTATCCGAGGTCATAATCCTCGAGCATGATAAAAAACAGAATCTAAGAAGAAAGATAATAGCCGGATATGCATTATGGCTTGGGGACAAATGGAGGTTTCACAATGTAATTATATACCGGTTTGACGAAGAGGGCCAGCCTTTAGGCAAGGTATTAACATTTGAAACAAAAATAATAAAACTACCGGAAAAACCATCCGATCTTATGAAGGGCGAACTTATGTCTATGTATATGAATTATCCGCAGTTAAAGACATACATAGGCCGGCTAAAGGGCGGGGACGAAAATACGATAAAAAGGCTTAAGACCGACCTTTATTTTAAAGCATCGCTTCCTTTCATAAGCCTTGTAATGATATTTTTGGGGATTCCTTTTTCGCTGACAACAGTAAGGGGTGGCGTTGCATCAAGCGTGGGTATAAGCATATTGCTGGGCCTTGCTTATTATGCGTCTATAGGTATAAGCCTGGCGCTGGGCAAAGGCAATGTTTTGCCTCCGGTGCTGGCGGCGCATCTTTCGAATGTCGCATTTTTTATACTAGCTATCGTACTTATAAAAAAAGCGCCTAATTAAAATCGGGCGCATTATAATTTATCGAATTCACCCTTGTCTTTTACCTTCAAATGCGCAGTCTGCAGATCTATCTGTCCGTTTAAATATAATTTTTTAATAGCTTTATCCATAGGCGTCATGCCGTATTGAGCGCCTGTCTGCATAACAGTCAAAAGTTGCTCTGTTTTGTGCTCCCTGATAATACTTCTGACTGCCGACGTAGCTATCATAACTTCACATGCGGGAATTCTTCCCTTGCCGCCTTTTTTCGGAAGAAGCTGCTGGCATACTACGCCCTGAAGGCAGCTCGATAACTGCACTTTTATTTGCTCCTGCTGATGCGGAGGAAATATATCAATAAGCCTGTCTATTGTCTGCGGCGCATCCGGAGTATGCAGCGTACTTAAAACAAGATGGCCTGTTTCAGCTGCGGTTATTGCCGTAGATATCGTCTCTAAATCTCTCATTTCTCCGACTAGTATCACATTAGGGTCCTGACGCAGCGCGTGTTTTAGCGCGCTTGCAAAAGAACGCGTATCTACGCCAACTTCTCTTTGTTTTACAACGCTCTTCTGATTGCTGTGCACATATTCTATCGGGTCTTCGACGCTGACTATTAAACAGCGCTTTTCTTTGTTTATTAAATCCACCATTGCTGCCAATGTAGTGCTTTTTCCTACTCCCGTAGGCCCTGTTACAAGAACAAGCCCGTTCGGCCTTCTCGCAAGTTCCGATAATATAGGCGGAAGCTCCAATTCTTCTATGCTTTTGATATTGTTGGGTATTACGCGGAATGCCGCTTCTACAGCGCCTTTTTGCATATGGACATTTACTCTGAATCGGCAAAGCCCATGTATGAAAAGTGACAGATCAAGTTCGAGGTCCTCCTCGAACCTTACTTTCTGTTTATCATTTAGAAGGCTGTATATTATTTTTTTGGTTTGTTCTTTATCCAGAATATCGTAAGGCGTTGCGTATAATTCACCGTCTATTCTTATCATAGGAGGCATATCTTGTGTAATATGCAGGTCTGAAGCGCCCTTTTCAAAAGCATGTTTAAGTAATTCCCTGATATCTACCATATGCTATCTCCTTTCGTGGGTTTGGCTGCCGGAAAGAATTTCGGAAAACTTAAGCCTTAGTTCATCGGGATTGCCGGCATACTCAAGCGCTGTTTCCCTGTCTATGATCCCTTTCTTGTGCCATTTCATAAGATCCTGGTTAAAAGACTGCATTTTAACAATCGCGCCGTCTTCTATAGCAGCGTCTATCTGGTCCGTCTTTCCTTCTATTATAAGTTTTTTTATCGTGGGCGAAGGCAGCATTATTTCGCATACAGGTACGCGGCCTTTTCTGTCTGCCGTAGGAACAAGCCTCATCGAAACTATACCGGCAAATAAAAGCGCAAACTGCATTCTTATCTGGCCATGCATATATTGCGGGAAATAATTTACAATTCTTTCTATTGTCTGCCTTGTGTCTACGGTGTGCAGCGTGCTTAGTACCAGATGGCCTGTTTCTGCCGCCATTATAGCTGTCTGCATAGTCTCCACATCCCTCATTTCGCCTATTAAAATAACATCCGGGGTCTGGCGTATAACATGGCGCAGCGCTTCTTTGAAACTATCCGTATCCGAATACACTTCTCTCTGCGATATTATAGATTTTTTATCGGAATGTAAAAATTCTATCGGGTCTTCGATGGTAATAATATGTTTCGAAAAATTTTCATTGATATAATCCACCATAGCGGCGAGTGTGGTGCTTTTACCGCTTCCCGCGTGCCCAGTTATCAGTATAAGGCCCCTTGGACAGGCGGAAAGCTGCTGCATTACATCCACAGGCAGATTAAGCTCCTTAAAACCCGGCACTTTTATCTGTATAGAGCGCAATGTTATAGACACACTTCCTCGTTGCACATACATATTCATCCTGAAGCGCCCAAACCCTGCAACGCTATATGCGGCGTCCAATTCCTTTCCACTAAGGAAAGCTTCGAATTTTTCTTTTCCTATGAGTTTCTTTGCTATATTTTCCGTATCGGCAGTATCAAGCTTTTCATCCCCGCACATCTCCAGCCTGTCATTTACCCTTAAAACAGGAGGGCTACCTGCCTTAAAATAAAGGTCTGAGGCATTTTTATCCACCATCATTTTCAGATATTTATTCGGATCCATATATAAGTCTCCTCGTATTAAGTTCCTGCTTCCCAGCTGCTCAGGTATTTTTTTTGTTCCTGCGTCAGGATATCTGTTTTTATGCCCATTGAATTTAATTTAAGCAAAGCAACTTTTTCATCTATTTCCGTTGGAACTTTATAAACCATATTCTCCAGCTTGTTCTTATTCTTAACAATATATTCAGCGCATAAAGCCTGGTCCGCAAAACTCATATCCATTACGCTCGCAGGATGGCCTTCAGCACTGGCAAGGTTGATAAGCCTTCCTTCGCCAAGAACATAAATCCTTCTTTTGTTTCTAAGTGTGTACTCATGGTTGCATTCTCTTATAAGCCTTGATTTTACCGACATCGATTTAATCGCTTTGATATCAATCTCGACATTAAAATGCCCGGCATTCGCAAGGATAGCGCCGTCTTTCATAAGGCCGAAATGTTCTTTTGCGATAACGGTTGTATCGCCTGTAGCAGTAACAAAAACATCGCCTATTCTCGCTGCGTTTTTAAGCGGCATAACCCTGTAGCCGTCCATCACAGCTTCAAGCGCCTTAAGGGGGTCTATTTCTGTTACTATAACATTAGCGCCGGATCCTTCGGCTCTTTGAGCAATCCCCCTGCCGCACCAGCCATATCCGCATACGACAAAAACACATCCGGCTAATAATTTGTTTGTCGCGCGGATAATACCGTCTATCGTGGACTGCCCTGTTCCGTAACGATTATCGAAAAAATGCTTGGTCTTGGCATCATTTACCGCAATTATAGGAAAAAGAAGCAGGTTGTTGTGCTCCAGGCTTCTTAATCTTATGACGCCGGTCGTTGTTTCCTCGGTGCCTGCGTAAATATTTTTTACTAGGTTTTTTCTCTGTTTGTGAATTACAGATACTAAGTCAGCGCCGTCATCCATGGTTATGTTAGGCTCAGCGTCCAGGACGCTGTTGATATGCCTGTAGTACCTTTTCTCATCTTCTCCTTTTACTGCAAATGTAGCGATGCCGTAATCTTTGACCAAAGAAGCAGCAACATCATCCTGAGTGCTTAAAGGATTGGATGCGCACAGAAGCACGTTAGCCCCGGCGGATTTTAAAGTCAGCATAAGATTTGCGGTTTCGGTAGTAACATGCAGGCAGCAGCTTATATTAACATTTTTTAACGGTTTCGTCCTCTGAAAATTGCTGCGTATCAGGTTTAATACCGGCATGTTATTGCCGGCCCATTCAATGCGCAGTTTTCCTTTTTTTGCAAGCTTTATATCCTTTACGTCGTATTTCATTATTATCCCCTCGCTAAAATTTCTGCTTTATCGGTTTCTTCCCAGGTGAAACCTTCTCCCTCTCTTCCGAAGTGGCCGTAAGCAGCTGTTTTCAAATATATAGGCTTTCTTAAATGCAAATGCTGTATTATGCCGTGAGGCGTTAATTCAAAATGTTTCCTTATCAGCTTTATCAGCCTTTCGTTCGATACCTTTCCGGTGCCGTAAGTATCAACCATTATCGACAGAGGGTCCGCAACCCCTATAACATAAGCCAGCTGAATAAGGCATTTTTCCGCCAGGCGGGCAGCTACAATATTCTTCGCAATATACCTTGCCATATAAGAAGCAGAGCGGTCCACTTTTGTCGGATCTTTTCCGGAAAATGCCCCTCCGCCGTGCGGCGCCATACCGCCGTAGGTATCCACTATAATCTTTCTTCCCGTCATGCCTGTATCGGACTGCGGGCCTCCTATCAAAAACTTGCCGGTTTCGTTTACATAAAATTTTGTATCTTTATCGATGTATTTACCAAGTATCGGTTTTCCGATTTTTTCTATTATCTCTTTTCTCGCTTTTTCGTTCATTCTGTCTTTCTTTTTATCAAGAACATCCTCAGTGTGCTGGCACGCCAGAACCACGGAAGTGACTTTTTTCGGTTTTCCATTTTCATACAGGACCGTTACCTGCGATTTTCCGTCAGGCCCAAGATAATCAAGTGTCCCCTTTTTTCTGACTTCGGCAGAACGCCTGACTAATCTGTGCGCGAGCATAATCGGAAGCGGCATGAGTTCCGGAGTCTCCCTGCACGCATAACCCAGCATCATGCCCTGATCACCTGCCCCGCCTTTATCTACCCCCAGGGCTATATCCGGAGATTGTGTGTGTATGGCGTTTAATATAGCACAGGTTTCATAATCGAATCCGTACTTAGGGTGCGTATATCCTATATCCTTCAAAAGCCCTCTGCACAGGTTGTGCATGTCAACATATGTCTTCGTTGTAACTTCTCCGCCTATTATTATAAGGCCCATTGTGACATATGTTTCGCAGGCAACTCTGCCCGCGGGATCCTTTTTTAAAATTTCATCTAAAACAGCATCTGAAATCTGATCGCATACCTTATCAGGATGGCCTTCAGTAACAGACTCAGAAGTAAACAGATAGCTTTTCGCCATTTTTTTTATTCCTTTCTATTCCTTATAATTAAGTTGCGCGAATTTCAATGATTTTTCATCGCCTATATCAAGCCACATGCCTTTAAATGCATATCCATATACCGGTTCGATTTTACTTAGCCACTCTATAAAATTTCCCGCGAAATCAAGAGCAAATCCCTGGTTTTTATATTCTGTTAAAAGGTTAAGTTTTGCAGCGGGTATAAAATACAGGCACATCGCTGCCAATGTCGAGGGAGGATCTTTGGGTTTTTCCACAAAATCCGTTATTATAGAATTACTATCTATGGCCGCTATGCCGTATTGCCTGGCGGCCTGCCTGTCGGCTACATCAAACAGCCCTAATGTAACGGATGTTTTATGCGACAGGCAGAACTTCATGAAATCAGTCAGATCAAAATTAAATAAATTATCACCCGCTATTATCAGCAGATCATCCTTTATGTTTTTATTTTCTATACCGAAAAGAATGTCCCCTATAGACCCGCGCCTCTGGTTAACATTATCTATGCCGTTATCCACGACGGAGATTCTTTTGCTTATTTTGTGGGAATTTTTCCAGTCTTCAAAATTTTTAACGAACGTGGCATTGCTTACTATATAAATATCATCTAAGTCATCTATTTTTTTTATTTTATCTACAATATAATCGATTATTGCCTTATTTTTTACGGGCAGCAGGGATTTCGGCTGATTCAAAGTAAGCGGCCATAGGCGCGTTGCGTAACCGGCTGCCAGTATAAGTGATTTCATTGTTTGTCTTGCCCCTGAATGAGGTCCCTTAAATTATCCGCCAAAAGAACCTCTACTTCTTTTCCTGTAGAAAGCTGCAGGGCTTTTTCAGCTAATTTTTTTGCGTCTTTATACGTAAGAGAACGCATTATCTTTTTTATCTGAGGCACTGTTGCGGCAGGCACGCTAAATTCATCCAGCCCTAACCCCACAAGCAGCGGCACAAAAGCCACCTCTCCCGCCATTTCGCCGCACATTCCGGCCCAGATATTATTCTTGTGCGCCGCTTCTACTATGCTTCTTATCAGCCGCAGCACCCCGGGATGCGCAGGTTCATACAGATACGCTATTTTTTCATTTACCCTGTCTACTGCCAATGAATATTGTATAAGGTCGTTGGTGCCGATACTGAAAAAACTCACCTTTTTTGCGAGTATATCCGCAATCAGCGCTGCCGAAGGTATTTCTATCATAATACCTACTTCTATGTTCTTGTCAAAAGGCATATTTTTGCGCCGAAGATCTTCTTTTGCGTCATACAGAAGCCTGTTAGCTGCCTCTATCTCCTCTAATCCGGAAATCATAGGGTACATTATCCTTATTTTGCCGTGCGCCGATGCCCTCAATATAGCCCTTAACTGTATCTTGAATAAATCCGGCTTGGCGAGGCTTAAGCGTATAGCGCGCCATCCCAAAAACGGGTTCATTTCCTTGGGCACTTCCAGTTGAGACAAAAATTTATCCCCGCCTAAATCCAGCGTTCTTATTATAACAGAATGCGGCGCTATTTTTTCGGCAACATCCCTATAGGCTTTATACTGCTCTTCTTCGTCAGGCAAACCATTCCTGTTCATATAAAAATATTCTGTCCTGTACAATCCTATGCCTTCCGCGCCATGAGAGATAACCGATGTTATCTCCTCGGGAAGCTCTATGTTAGCGGCAACTCCCACTTTTCTTCCGTCTAAGGTCTCGCTGGGCAGGTCTTTTAAATCCTCCAGGTCTTTTGTAAACCTGGTATATTTTCTTTTTTCTGTCTGGTATTTAAGCAGCGTCTTTTTGTCAGGATTAATATATACAAAACCGCTTGTTCCGTCTATTATCAGAATATCGTCGTTTCTTATCTTCTTTGTTACGGTTTCAAGGCCTACGATTGCCGGTATTTCCAGCGACTTTGCCATAATAGCCGTATGCGATGTTTTTCCGCCAATATCCGTTACAAAGCCCGTTACATTCTTTTTATGCATAGTTGCTGTATCACTGGGCGATAAATCGTAAGCGACCACTATAACTTTTTCTTTTATATCCGCCAGGGTCTGCCGCTTTATTCCCATCAGGTTGCGCAGCATTCTTTTTCCTACATCTTCTATGTCGCTTATCCTCTCCCTTAAATATTCGTCGTCCATTTTCTGAAAGACTACTATATATTTTTTCAGGACATTGGTAAACACATACTCTACGTTATAGCAATCTTTTTTGAGGTGCTTTATAACCTCATCTATTATCATTCTGTCTTCTAATACGAGAAGGTGCGCGTTGAATATCTCCGCATGCTCAACGCCCATTTCCCTGGAGATGTTATCCTGTATTTTAAGGATCTCAGAGCGCGTTTTGATAAGCGCTTCTTCAAAACGCGATATCTCCTTAGGAATGCTTTCCTTGCTGATTTTTTTCTTTATGACCGAAACCTCCTGGCTGTCGAACAAAAATGCCTTTCCTATGCTTATGCCCGGGGATGCCGGTATTCCCTTTAATATAATCATATATTCTTCTTCTTTTTATTGCTGCCTAATTCAGGCATTGTGATATCGTCGGTCTGGCCTATCAGCACCGACTCTAATTCTTTTACTGCTTTCTCAGCGTCGGCGCCTTCGGCCTTTATATGCACTACGCTTCCTTCTTCCGCAGCCAGCATCAATATGCCCATTATGGATTTACCGCTTACTTCTTCTTTGCCTTTTCTTACGATAATCTCGCTTTCATATTTGTTGGCAATCTGCACAAATATGGCTGCAGGGCGCGCATGAAGCCCTTGTTTATTTTTAATAATTATTTCTTTTTCTGCTGTCATTTTTCGGTTACCTAACATTGTATTAAATCTGATGAGCAGCTTCGCTCTTTGCTATAGAGATTATATCAACTATTACTTTGGCCAATTTATTGGGATTATGCCTCACATAATCTCTTGCATCTATAACATTGTCTTCTACGACAGATACGCCGAACGCTTTTACGTTCTCTACATCTGCCTTTACCGGATAGGCCTGATGCTGCTTATACCTTTCCAGTAATACGCCGGGCGGAGTAGCGTTATTTACAATAACATAATCTATGCGCCCTATTTTTGTGTTGCCCAGCAAAACCTTTATATGGTCACTAGCGGTGTAATTATCGGTTTCGCCCGGCTGAGTCATAACATTGCATATATATATCTTAATTGCCGGAGACTTTGCTATTGCCTCGGAAACCCCTTCTACTAAAAGGTTCGGTATAACGCTTGTATATAAACTGCCCGGGCCGAATATTATCGCTTCTGCATTATTTATTGCTTCTACCGCGCTGTTGGTAGCTTTGCATTCTTCAGGCACAAGCCAGATACGTTTTATCGGCTTTACGCTTTCCGATATTTTTACCTCGCCAAGCTGCTTTGTACCGTCTTCAAGTTCTGCCAAAAGGCGTACTTTTTCCAGTGTAGACGGTATAACCTGCCCGCTTATTGCCAATATTTTGCTTGATTCTCTTACGGCCTCCTCAAAATCCTTGGTAATCCTGCTCATTGCGAGAAGAAATATGTTCCCGAAATTATGCCCTTTAAGCGGAGAGGCTTCATTGAACCTGTATTGAAAAAGGTCGCTCATAAGCTGTTCTTTATCAGCCAATGCAACAAGGCAATTTCTTATATCCCCGGGAGGCAATATTCCGAATTCTTCGCGTAATTTCCCTGAAGAACCGCCTTCATCGGCAACGGTTACTATGGCCGATATGTTGCTTGTGTAGCGTTTAAGGCCGTGTAAAAGAACGGAAAGCCCGGTGCCGCCGCCTATAGCCGCTATCTTATAGCCTCTGCTTAAGTGCCGTTTCTGATATACTATATCTACGAGTTCTTCTTCGCGCTGCGGCAGAAATATGGTTATAAAAGATGCTATTACTTTTCTGATGCCCACAAGAATAACTATTATTCCCATAAACATGTAGGCAATCCCTACCATCCGGAAAGCATGCGTGGGGCCCGATAAAAACTGGCCTCCTGCGACTATCAAAATAATTCCCACGAAAGATAAAAGAAACCATCTTTTAACTTTCATTCCGGGGTAAAGCCACTTAAAAGGCTTGAGTATATTTCTTAATTTAGAGATAGCTCTTCTTTTATTCATCCTGCGTCCCTTGAGATCGCGCGTTATTTAGCCTGCGCTTCTTCTTTGCTTATTATATCTATAATTTCTTTCGGGCTTTTGGCCTTCATAAGCCTATCCCTGAAAAATTTATCTTTTAATAAACGGGATATTTTTGCCAATGCCTTAAGGTGCGGGCCCGCAGAATCTTCGGGTGCAAGTAACAGGAAAAATATGTAGGTAGGTTCACCGTCAAGAGAATCAAAGTTTACGCCGGCCTTCGATATTCCGAATGCCCCCATCAACTTGCTGACACTGTCTGTTTTTCCGTGAGGAATCCCAACTCCCTGGCCTATGCCTGTTGAGCCGAGCGCTTCCCTGCTAATTAATATCTTAAAAAGCTTATCCTCGTCTTTAACTGCACCCGCTTTGACCAGCATGCCAAGTAATTCTTTTATGGTGTTTTCTTTGTCTGTCGCCTGAAGATCGACACTTATAGCCTTTGAGTTCAAAAAGTCGCTTATTTCCATCTTCTGTTTTCCTTTCTTATAAGTTGTATAATGCCTCTCGTCTGTCTGCCAACAGGCTGCATTTTAGTAATCTCGAGACAAACTTTGCTTAGTAAAATTTGGAGCGGGTGATCGGGGTCGAACCGACGACAACAACGTTGGCAACGTTGTGCTCTACCAACTGAGCTACACCCGCCTGAATCTTTTTTTATATATTGGTGCGGATGGAGGGAGTTGAACCCCCACGGATTTCTCCATTAGATCCTAAGTCTAACGCGTCTGCCAGTTCCGCCACATCCGCAAGGTGCCCCTGCCATACTGGTACCCGCATCAGGAATCGAACCTGAAACCGTCACCTTAAGAGGGTGCTGCTCTACCAATTGAGCTATGCGGGCAATATCCAAATGAATGATACTAACATATAGTATAATCAATGTCAAATATTTTGTACTTACTATATGCTTAGTTAATATAAATTATTCTGATTTGCTCAAATCTATCATGTTGATTCCACCCGCCACAACACGAGATACTGGCTTTGAAAGGTTTGCCATCTTATTGGTAACATTCATGATGCGCTCAAAATTATTTTTTATCCTTATAAACCTGTCTTTATCCTCTACCGGGATACTGCCGCTCTGTGATATGCCGGTTTCCAGCAGCTCAAGGTTTCCTCTTATAATCATAAGGGGATTATTGATCTCATGACTCAACGCCAACACTGTCTCTGTTACGGCTGACAAGCGGCTTTTTTCTATCAACTCAGCCTGTATTTTCACTATTTGTTGATTAAAATCAATTAATTTGTTTAGCAGGGTGGATAAGATATTC
>JAFGKX010000038.1 GCA_016928375.1 Candidatus Omnitrophota bacterium
ATGTTTTCTGAAGGCACAAAAGAAAATGCAGCGGTTTTCTGCCATGCGGCAACCTTTCATCTTGCGGGAGAGGCTGTTGCCGGGCGGGGCGATAAATTATATAAAGGTATGAAAAAATTAATGCCCAATGCCCAGAAAGATTACAATCTATATAAGACCGAACCCTACGTTTATGCCGAATATTTAGTCGGGCCCGAGCATCCGTATCTTTACGGCGAAGGCGCTTTTACATGGATAACAGGCGCTGCCGGATGGCAATTTATGGCTGCGACAGAATGGCTTTTAGGCGTAAGGCACGATTATGAAGGCTTGCGCATCGACCCCTGTATTCCTAAGCACTGGAAAAAAGTCCGTATAAAACGGCCTTTCAGAGGCGCTGTATACGATATAACAATAGAAAATCCATATGCGAAAGAAAAAGGCGTAAAGCAGGTTCTAGTTGATAATAAACCCATCACAGGCAATCTTATATACCCTCACTCAGACGGAAAGGCCCATAAAGTAAAAGTATTAATGGGCTAGGTTCTTTAGGCGCTTATGATCAATTTCTTATTACTAATACTATGAATAATAGTACAATTATTTAACTTTAAAAAATATTTAATAAACCTTGACATAAGTAGGCTCGTATGGTATACTTATAATGCAATACAGGAGAAAAGCCATGGCAAGATAACCCATAAATAGGTTTTGTAAGAATTTATTTATGGGATTTTTATTTAAACGACTTATTAAGAAGCCGGGTGGGATATTATATATTTATTTTGTTCTTAGTATAAATAGAGTAACGTCCGCCTACGCCGTAGAAGAAGTTCAAAGTAATGTAGGCTTCGGCGGATTAAATTCGGGCATATAATTTACGTCGGCTGGGCAGCCTCCGTAAATTATGCCCTCATTTAAAAAGGAGGAAGTAGATGGGTACGATAGTAAGTTTGTTCAGAAAAAATCTTATAAGAAGGGAGGTGAAAAAAATGAAGAAGCTAATAGTTAGTTTAATAGCAGTTTCGATGGTGCTCTCAATACCATGCTCAGCTTTTGCTTTTACGCAGGACGGTATACAGCCGTATAATGCCACAGTAACTCCTGCAACAGGTACAGGGCAGATAGTAACTGTTTTCAGCGCGTCGCTTAGGAGGATAGACAACGACAATGTTGCCTCTTCGGTAACATGGTCGAGTGTAACAGCGCAGGCAACTGACTGGAAATCGGCGAATCAGTATATACGGGTCGGTGGTTTCGAAACATATGCAACATGGGGCATACAAGTATATACGGATAACGTAAATAGCACCCCTGCATATTCAGGATCAGGCGATCCCGCAGGTTTGGTAAACAACACGGATAGATCAAAAACATTGCCTATGTGCTGGAGAGTTTCTGCGGATAAAAAACTTGCCTCAAGCAGCGATGATCTTAAGATCACCCAGAAGTATATCGCAACAACCGATGGTTATGTGTTATTGCGTGTAGCGGGCGATTATGTAAGCGATACCGCATATTTCGCGCCATGGTTCTGGATGCTTGATAAAAGCACCCCGGATGTAGATTCAGCTACTGCAGGAAACCAGCCCTTTGGCAACTATCAGTTGTATGCGACATTAGTCGGAAACTACGGAGTTTCGATAGCGCCCAGCACATACGGTGCAGTGCCCTCGAAAGATTCCCAGTACTATGTATACATGGGAGCTAAGTTCATCAGCGCGCAAGGCAGTATAATTTATTCGACCACTAAGTTGACGGTCGAGATGTACCATCTATAAACATATATAAGTTATCCTAGTCCTGCCTGAATATGACAAACATCAGGCAGGACTAGGCAGGACTAGGAATCTTATATATGGAAGGAGTATAACTAATGGACTCTATTGGTAAGAGTGCCATAATCAGGGTCTGTATAATAATAGCCTGTTTAGTTTTTATACTATCCGGCTATTGTTACGCAGAAGGTAATGCCTCAGTTAACGTAGTTAATTTGGCAGGAGTGGGGAATTTTACGATTACTGTCAGAAACAAAGACGGTTCAGTTTCTCCGGACGGAGCCATTCAATGGACCGGTAATTCCGCAGAAGTTGGGGCCTGGCGTGTTGCGGATCAGTATCTCGAGATATCATACTCAGACCTGCCGGAATCCTGGGGTATTCAGATATACACGGATAATAAAAACTCTAACCCTGCATTTGCAGGCGCAGGAAATCCCGCAGGCTTGGTGCGGCTTGATAACGCTTCAATAGCAATACCATTGGCCTGGCGCGTTAGCGATAAAGCGCCTTCTGAATATACGTCCGGTGATACTGCAAGCCCTTATCATCCCGATAATGTGATAGAAAGAAACGATTATAAGGGCATGACAAATTATCTCTGGCACTTTATCAAGGATAAGAATACTCCTGATGACCCGGAAACTCCGGAAAACGAAACTTTTGTAAACGGAGCCGAGGATGTAACCATATGGAGCCAAAAAGGCATTGCCTGGAATGAAGGCGCAAAAGCAACTAATCCAAGGAAAGCTTATGTCTATCTTGCCGCGCGCCTTACTACAATTTCCGTGGGTGTTCAGGCAAAGACAACAACTTTGACAGCCGAAGCATTCCATGGGATCTCGCCGTTTCCGATGTATATTTATAAAAATGCATTTAAATACGGAACATCCCCAAATTTTCAATATACGCTGGAAAACCATTACGCTCCGGCGGGATGGATGAATTACAATGGCAACAATATTCAACTGGATGATCAATGCGCAACGACTCCTCACTCGGAGGAGCATTGTTTTAAATATGTATGGAATGGGACAGGCACTCAAACCGGAGGAAAGTGGAGCGGTATAGCATGGCTTGAGCCAGGTTTAGATTCCGGCAATAACTGGATAATAGATGACAGAGGTTATGATTTAAGGGGCGTTACGCATTTGAGTTTCTTTGCAAAAACAAATCTTAATAATGCAAAAATGAAATATTATATGGGCCATCCCAACGATTCCTGCGGCCAGTTCCCGGTACTTATCGCGTCATTAACAACGGAATGGCAGCCTTGTATTCTTCCGATAAAAATACTTAAGCCCACTGCCGACATGTCGCATGTTTCAGTTGGCCTTGCAGTTACTCTAGGCGAAGACGGGTATCCCGCAGGCGTTACCTCAGGCGGATATACGGTTTATCTTGATGATATAAGATTCCTCGGTATCGAGCCATTATTAAATGAATATACGTTTGTTTCTAATCCCGAAAACTGGACTTATGTAACTTATCCCGATATCCAGGCAGCCCTGGGCAGTTATGATTCTGCAAGGCAGTCTCTTAAAATAGCAGGCCCCGGCGGAGCGCTGGATCCGAGAGGCTGCGCAGGCTCCTGGAACAGCCCTCAGATATCCGACATCAGGAAAGAAAAATTATATAAAATGACTTTTGATACAGGGACAGATGCATCGAACAGAAACGTAGTGCCGGAATTCAGATTCAGAATACATTCTTTAAATACGCAGGTAAATACCACAACAACTGTTTTTTCTCAGGGCGATGCTTCTGCCTGTCCGAAATCCGGAGACGATAAACGTTACGAAGTTTATTTTACCACGCCAAAAGATTTTACAGGCAAGGATGCTGTGCTTGGTTTTGATTATATAAATACCATCGCTTCGGATTCCACGTCAGCTTTTGTTGACCTTAAAAATATTTCCGTAAAAGAAGCAACCAATGTGTTTGATATAGAGAAAAAAGCAGAATATTCATTTCAGGCGGGCTCAGAAGGCTGGACATTTATCACAATCCCGGGCAGTTGGCAGGCGCCTTCAGGTAGCGCGGTAAACAGCTCTCTTAGAATAACAGGCCCGGGCACTGCAATAGAACCGCGCGGATGCCTCGGAATATGGCAAAGCCCTGCAATTTCGATACAGGTGCCTACGCAAACCAGCTCCATAGGGTATCTGCATAAGATAGTATTTACCGTAGGCACGGATATATCCGATGCGGCCATGGTTCCTTCAATAGGGCTTGCTGTAAATTCAGGTGATTTACTTGCCGGAAACTGCCAGGTTTCGACCATGACGCAGATAAACTCAGTCGGCGATGCCTCAGCTTCGCCTGTTTTGGGTAAAGACAGAACATATGAAGTTTATTTTACTATGCCTGCCGGCGCTACCGAAAACAGCGTAACGCTGCTATTCTTTTATCTCAATGCTGATGATTCGCCCTCCGGCTACATAGATTTGAAGGATGTTAAAATATACAAGGAGACAAGAGATGTACTGCCTTAAAAGAATTTTTAAGAAAACGGTATTTATACCGGCTGTAATTTTGGCATTGCATGGCCTGTCTTTTGCCGGAGTTTCGGTGACACCCGAGAGGCATATTGTGGAAATCGCGCCGGGAGAGACAGCCTATGTAGAATATGAGGTATATAATTCGGGTTCGGACGCGCTGGATATCGTAATAGAGCCGCAGGATTTGGCAAAATTAAAAGAAAACAAGGATATAGATATAAAATCCTGGCTTAGATTAAAGCAGGAGAAGGTAACTGTTCCGGCGCAAGGTATGGAAAAAATAGGCGTAAATATTAAAGCGCCTAAAAATGCCGTCGGGGAATTGGATTCAATGATATATCTGTGCTACAAAGAGCAGAAAGAATCCATGCTTAATATAAGATACGGAACACCGCTCTATGTTTTAATAAAAGGAACGGAAAAAATAAAGACAGAGATACGGTCCGTAAAAGCGGCATTACAGCAAAATCCTATAAACGGCCAGAGGCAATTTATTATTTCCGCTGATGTGTTAAATTCGGGCAACAGGCATATAAGGCCTGAAGTTTGGGCTGTTGTAAAAAATATAAAAACAAAGACAGAGCAAAAAATAACACTGAACAACCCCTGGCCTATATTCGGCGGGCAGAATTATGTATATAGAATAATACAGGAAAATTACGATTTGCCAAAAGGCAGGTATTTATGCACTGTTTTTTTCGATGATAAAAAAGGAAATATTGAAACCCGGGCAATATCGTTTGATATAGATAAAGACGCAGGCCTTAAAACAAACGAAAGGTTGTAAAAATGTTTTTTTGGCGCAGATACATATATCCGCTTTATAGAATAGGCTCAAAGCTTATAAGCGGAATTTTATGCCTTGCGCTTTTGTTTGTCAATGTGCTGTTATCTTTCGCCGATTTCGCACAGGATGGAAGCGAAACATTCACCGCTTCAGTTACAATGCCCGGATTTTCCGACGCAGATTATGACGGCATGTCCGATGCCTGGGAGACGCAGTACGGCCTTTCGCCCGACGATCCGGATGATGCGGATATAGACAGCAATAATGACGGCATAACCAATTTGGAAGAATACAGGCAGGACGCAAACCCTCTTGCAGCGCCTGTAATAGAAGCATCCATAGACGCGAGTACATTAACCGGCGTTCAGCCGCTTGATGTTAACCTGACTGCGAACATTGACAGAAATGACAGCGGATATGATATTGTAAAATACGAGTGGGATTTTGACGGAAACGGCACTTATGATTATTCGTCAACAGAGCCCGCAGCAGTTTATAAATTTACTACAGCAGGTGAAACAAATGTAAAATTAAGAGTTACCAATGAAATGGGGCAATCAGGCGTGGCTTCTGCTTTAATAGATATAATCAGGGCAGCTTCTACCCCTGAGGCAGAAGCTGATTTATTAGGAGCAGAGGTAATGATACCCGCCCCCATCACATTGTCCGGGCAAGAGGCCGGCGATATTGGTGTATACCAGTGGGATTTCGACGGAAACGGCGAGTATAATTTTAACTCCGCGAAATCTACATCCGCAAGGCATACGTATGCGGATGTAAAAAGGCGCTCTTTTAATGCGCATTTCAAAGTAACCGGTAAAAACGGCTTAAGCGATTTAGCGGTTGTGTATATAGACATAAATTCATCGGCCTGGTATACGCCGGGCAGCGATAAATTTAATTCAAGGCCAAAAATATTTTTCCCCAACGGTTATGTAATTACAGGCAGAAAGGCCGGTGAGGAAATACCGCTTTACGGCTATGGCGCGCCTGTGTCCGGAAATGATTTCGGTTACGCAAAAAAACTGGAATGGGATTTCGAAGGCGACGGAATTTATGACTGGGCGACGGTATTGATAAATAATGAGTGGTCAGGCAATACTTCAGGAAATGCAAATGTTTCGCATGTTTATGGTTCGCCCGGTATTTATAGGCCCGCATTAAGAGTAACTACGGATGCGAATGTTACGGCGACGGATCATATTCTTGTAATTATAGAAGCAAGCCCGGGTAATGCGCCTAATGCTGTGGCGAAAGTTATGTATAAAAACCGCAAAATAACATCTATAGACGCGCCTCTTCCCGCCCGTGTTGAGTTTCTGCACAAAGGCACATCCGGCACCATAAGAAAATTTGAATGGGATTTCGACGGTGACAAGCGCATTGACTATACGACCGCAGACCGCAATGTTATGCCTGTTTATGTGTATACAAAACCCGGGCATTATCTGGCAACTCTAACGGTTACGGATAAAAATAATTTAACTGATACAGCGTATGTGCCTGTGTTTGTTTATATCGATCCCGCAAAATCTACGTACGCAAGCATTATAACAGACCCTGGTGAAAACAGCGTGATAGCAGGAAACAGCGTAACATTGACGTGTAATATTTTCCCGGATAACGTAACCGCTGATGATGTAATATTCCAGTATAGCATAGACGGAGAAACATGGGCAAATATAGAAGGCAAGGTAAAGCCAAAGGCTTCTTATATGATAAAATGGAATACTAAAAATATCGTTGACGGAAATTATTATATAAGGGCAATTATAGCTGGAGAAACCTCATCTGATTTTTCGCCCCTCTCGGTGCATGTGGGCAATAACCGCAATTCCGGCGAAATAGACATATACGAAGACGACTCATCGGGCGTGTATACCAAAGAAATAGAACTTGATTGTGGCCAGGCGAACGAAATAATATTATCCGATGGAACAAAAATAGATATACCAATGGGCGCGCTCTCAGGCAACGAAAAACTTGTGATAACTCAAAGCAGCGAATCCGCAGGCACGGGCCTGGCCATAAATATCGACATAGAAGGCGAAGATGATTTTATATTCCTGAATGATATAACAATTACTCTTTCGTATCCCGATGAAAATGATGACGGCATAATAGACGGCACTGACAGAGACGAGAATGATGTTGTGATTATGTGGAAAAACTCCCAGGGCATATGGGAACCAATATATGACTGTGTTGTCTATCCGGATGAAAATTATGTTACAGGCAGAGTGAACCACTTAAGCTTATTCGGCGCAGGCTTTTTAGGCGCAGGTTCCATCGCCGCTGCCGCCGGAGTAAGCGGGTCAAGCTCCAGCAAAGGCGGCGTAAGCTATTGCTTTATAGCAACCGCCGCTTATGGCTCAAGCGATTGTAAAGATGTAATGACATTAAGGCGCTTCAGGGACAAATTTCTTTTGACGAATTCATTTGGCAAAAACTTTGTAGCCTGCTATTATAAATACAGCCCTAAAATGGCGGATTATATAAGGAATAAACCGGCTTTGAGAAAAACAACAAGGATGCTTTTAAAGCCGCTGGTGTATTTGGCGAAAGTATCATTGAAAAAAGGTGATTAGGATTAGAAAATACTTACATATAATAATAACGGTATTTTTTTGTTTTTTGGCCGTGGCATTGCCCTGCTTTGCAGCAATGAATCTTGAGCTAAAAGGTACGGTCTTTACCAAATCTTTAAAGCCCGTTGCTATACTGAAAGATGCAAGAACCGGCAGGATCACTATGTATGAACTGGGTGAGATGATAGACGGTAAGAAGATAACCGTAATAACAAGAGGCGAGGTTGTGCTGCAGGATGAAAAAGAAAAATATATCCTGGCATTGCCCGGCGGCGGCGTAAAACAGCCCGAAGGCCTGGATATAAAGATTCGTAAAGAAGGCGAGAATTTCTATATTACAAAATCTGATGTAAACAAGGCCATAGCAAAGACTCCGCTTCTTTTAAAGCAGGTAAAGATAGTGCCCCATTTTTCTAACGGCAGGCCCGAAGGAATACGTTTAAGCAAGGTAAAAGAAGGCAGCGTTTTTGAGAAGGCCGGTGTAAAATCAGGTGATATAGTAAAAAACGTAAATGGAATGTCCCTGAATACGCCGTTTCAGATATTTCAGGCGTATAAAAAACTTAAGGATGAGAAAAAATTTAAGGTAGAGGTGGCAAGGGGCAAAGAACCTGTTACCTTGAGCTATACTATAGAATAATATAAATACTGCCACTATGAAAAGGCCCAAGGCCGACGCGGTAATCTTAAATTGATTTTATTTGTATTACATGGTATTATATAAAAAACATATGAAAAAAGCAGCCAATATAATAGTTATTATTGCTTTCCTGGCATCCGCGTGTAATATTTCATACGCTGCTGAAACAGGCCCGGGATTTTTTGCGCCTTGTCAGTATAAGCAGGTATACCGATATTATATGGATAAGGCGCAGGCGCACCTGGATGATAATCAACCGCAGGCAGCCCTTGATGCGTATAAAATGGCGCTGATGGTGCAGCCCATCTCGGAAGAGGCAAAGGGAAAAATAGCCCGTCTTGAGCGGTTGTTAAAACAAGGCAAAGCCCCTGCCGCTGATTCGACAAGAGAAAAGATAATGTCAGACACCCTTAAGCAGGTAGAGCAGGTAAAACGATCTTTTAAAAAAATCGAAACCAACGATAACTTTTCAAGAAGATTAGTCCAGTACCGGGAAATGAACAAAATAGAAACAGTCAAACAGCCTAAAAAGGTTAATTTAGATATTCCCGCAGCGCGGAAACCTCAGTTAATACAAAAATCTCAGCCAGTACAAAAGATTCAACCATTGCAGAAGCCTTCAGGCCCGCAAGCGGATAACAATACGGTTTATACCGGAAATTTTCCATTGGAAAGGTTCAGCAATGGTATTGATGAAAGCATACAAACCGGAGTAAAAATTATAAACGACAATGTTGCTCCTGGTAAAATCAGCGGCGACTACAGAATAGCTTTCGGTTTTACCTCGGATGACGTTATATGGAAAGACGCCAACGCGGACCACATAGGTGTGCCTGGCGAAAAAAACTGGCGCTATCTTTTTGGAGAAAACACGTACAATACCTATGATAAACAAATATACGACCGCCTGAGAGTCGAAGCAGAAGGCCCTATAACGCAGAATACAAGTGGCTATACTGAAATAGTTATAGACCCATGGACATATGTCGGGAGAAAAGACATAACAGTAACCGGTTCAGGCGGCTCAAGCGTAAATATGAGGCTGAAATATTGGTCAAACGCTTCGCGTACGATCAACGAGACCTACCGCGCGGAAAATGGCGATATAGTAAATGTGCAGGAGAACAAAGTTGTAGAAGGCGAAACTACCCCCGCGTCGTACTTCGGGCTTACGGACTGGGGTTCGAATAAATTCAGTGTTGGGAAAGAATCTATAGACAGAATGGAAGTCCCGATAAGAAAATTATGGATAGATTATACTAATGGCCCGTACCGTGTAAAACTATTTCCCATGGCAAGCCAGGATGAGGCATTGACCAGCGATGACCCATTGAAACTATCCAACAACAAGGCCTGGTGGGAAGAAAGCCCGTGGCTTGATGAATATGAAGCAAGTAAAATATTTACAAGAGCAGACAATCCCGTAAAAGGCGGAAACTGGGTACGCAGGATGTCTTTTGTCGCAAAAAACAGCGATTACGAAAGGCTCACATTCTTAAGAGGCATAAGTATCGCGTCGGATTATGATAATGGATTTTCTTTTTCCTCGACTTTCGCGGCGCCGAGAAACCTATGGGATTATTATGAAGAAGTATCCAGTGTTCCCGGAGCTATAAGGATAAAATTGCCGCAGATGGATAAATTGAACGTAGGCGCGTTGTATACAACAAAACTTGGCATATTCAAGCAGGAATTGCAGGCATCGAATCAATTAGCCGGCGTAGATGGGGCATATCAATTATCCCCGGATACCAGTATATACGCGCAATGCGCCGGAAGTTTTACAAAAATAGATGAAGCTAATGATTATAATAATGAATACTGGGGTATGGGATCAATACTCGGTATTAAAAATAAAGGCATTATCAATTCCTTAAACAGCGATTACGAAGTAAATTTAAACGTAAGCCATTTCAATGATAATTTCCTGCCCGGGCTTTCAAACTACAGATTTTCCAGAAAAGACTCCATATACGCAAAGCATGTTTATTTTGAGCAATTAAGGCCTGAGAATGAAGCTGAGATGATAGGAAACGGCATTGACATAGACAGGATTGCCTTTAATATAAACGCGAAAGCCGATTTCTTGAATTCTGATTTAAAAACAAGAATCGATATACGCGATGTACGCACTGACAGCAGTGATTTTATAGAAGATGTTGTAAGGGCTGAGGCGGAATATAAAGTGAATCCCAAACTTACGGCAAAAGGCCTCCTGAGATACGAATACCTGCCTAAAACCGAAAAAGGCATAGACCCTTTGATAAACGCGAAAACGTCTTATATAGCTTTTACGGATTATTTCAGCGATAAAGATGTGTGGCTAGAGAATACGGCGATAGAGGAAGGCAAAGACCCGTCGATAGGCACTTATTCCATAGGCTTTAAATATGATGCCTTAAAAAATTTATCATTTCAGGCAATATATGAGCTTACGAATGATCCTTTGGATATGCCCAGGGGCTTGTTGAATAATGTATATGTAACACAGGAAACCCGTGACGGTGTTATGTGGGATAAGATAGTCCCGTTTTTATATAACCAGAGCTCATTCGGCCTTCCGCCATATGATTATTATAATATATATAAATTAAGGCTTACTTATTATCCTATAGATAAACTGAAGATAGAGCCGAGCTTTGTATATAATGAAAACGAATTTGCCACCACTATAGATGATAATGTAAATCACGCAGGTTGTTTTATTGAGTATAAACCCACGGATAAACTTACCGTTGGAGGAGCTTATTATTTCATTAAGACAAGAGACCTGTGGAAAGATACTATAGGTGGCGGCGGTAAAAATTTCGAAGGGCATCACAACATATTTCTGGAAGCAGATTACAGCATAAACCCTAATCAGGTATTTTCATTGATGTTTGGCGAATATACCGGATACGGCTGCAAATACTACGAGGAATACACCTCCATAGGGCCTTTAGATACGCAGCATATAGTAAGACTGGTGTATAAGGGGAAATTTTAAAAAAAATTCTTGACATTTTTGAAAAATATGATATACTTTTATTAAAGGTTTAAAAATATCTGTGAAAGTTATG
>JAFGKX010000039.1 GCA_016928375.1 Candidatus Omnitrophota bacterium
GCCCGATATATATAACAGGCTTCAGGCATCCACAAAATGCGTTACTCTGGGCACGTGCGGGCTTATGTTCGGCGTGTTTTTGCTCAAAGGGTTTAACGCCTGCGGAATAAAGGCATTGCTGATAATATTGTTTTTGTTTTTAACTTCTCCGACGGCAGCGCATGCCCTGGCAAGGGCCGCATATAAAACCGGCTTTAAGCTGTGGGAGAAAACAAGCGTAGATTATTATAAAGAGGCGCAAAAGTACAAAGAATGAAGTTACCTAAACTAAGAGAACTAATAGAGGCTGTTAAGGCGCTCATAAAAGGCCCTTATACTTCTAAATTCCCGAAAGTGCCGCATAAAGCGCACCCTAATTTCAGGGGCCAGCCCAAATACAATGATAAAAAATGCGTAGGCTGCCTTGCCTGCGTAGAGGTCTGCCCGGTAAACGCGCTTGATTACAAAGATGATACGGATGCAAAAAATCCGAAAAGAACGCTCATGCATTATACGGATACCTGTATATTCTGCGGACAGTGCGAGGCAGCGTGCATAGCGGACCACGAAGGCATAAAACTTTCCAACGACTGGGAGCTGTCGTTTTTTGACAGAAAAGAAGCTTGCGAGACAATAGAAAAAGAACTCCAGCTTTGTGAGGCCTGCGGCGCCGTAATTGCCTGCAAGGACCACCTTAAGTGGATTGCGACAAAAATAGGAGAGCTTACTTATTCAAGCCCCACCCTTTATTTATCCCGCCTGAAAGAACTAAAAATAATAGACGAGAATATAAAAACTGCAGCTAAAGACTACGGAAGAAGCGACAGGGTAAAGATATTATGCGCCCGCTGCAGAAGACAAAGTACGCTTACCACAAAATAATAATTTATGCATAAAAGCGTAAAAGATTTCCTGGCAGAGATATTAAAAGGAAAAATTATCCTTATAGGTATGGGCAATACCCTGCGCCGCGACGACGGATTTGGCTGCCGGCTTATAGAGAGCATAAAAGATAAAGTAAGCTCCTTATGCATAGACGCAGGCACGGCGCCTGAGAATTATTTTGGCGTAATAGCCAAAGAAAACCCGGATACGGTGTTGTTTATAGACACCATGCATATGGAGAAAAAGCCCGGCGATTACGATGTGTTTAAAAAAGAGGATATATTAAGAAACGGGATGACCACGCACAATATTTCACCGGCAATGCTTATAGAATACCTGGAGAAACGGACAAAAGCGGATATTTATTTGATGGGCGTTCAGCCGCAGAACATATTTTTTGGAGAGGAATTATCCGCAAGGCTGTCTAATACCCTGCGGGAATTATCGGGTATAATAATAAACATATTGGGGGCTAAAAAAAATGCATGAAACGCATCTGATAGAACCGGTAATAAAATCCATAGAAGATCACGCCAGGAAAGAAGGCGCAAAAGCCGTGACAAAAGTTGTTATAAAAGTCGGGCTTTTGACCGGAGTGAAGGAAGATTCGTTCAGGGAAACTTTTTCCGTGCTGGCAAAAGGCACTATGCTTGAGGGGGCGCTGCTTGAAGTTATATTTTTTCCCGGAACAATAATACAGGTGATTTCCTTTGATGTCGAATAAAACCGTGTTGGCGTTGGGCGCGGATATAAAAAACCGCTTTCTTCTGGCTAAAGAAAAAAATTTATTTTTTGGGCCCGATATAGGCGATTTATCCGATGCTAAAAATTATGAATTTTTCAAAAAAGAGGCAATCCGGGCAATCAAAAAATTTAAACCCGGTATTGTTGCCCATGATTTACACCCGGGCTATTTTTCTGCAAAATTAGCCAAAGAGCTCAATGCCCAACATTCAATGCTGAATACTATTGCTGTTCAGCACCACTACGCCCACATAGCGAGCGTTATATGCGAACATAATCTAAAATCCCCGGTTATAGGCGTATCATTCGACGGTGCCGGTTACGGCACAGACGGCAATATGTGGGGCGGCGAATTCCTGATAGCCGGTAAAAAAAGCTTTAAACGCGCGGCGCATTTTAAATACAGGCAGGTCCCGGGGGCAGATAAGGTTGTTTATGAGCCGTGGCGCATGGTATTAAGTATTCTTAAAAAGCGGAGCCTTGATATACTGAATGATGTCAAAAAACAGGACAAGGCAACAGTGCTAGAGATGCTTTCAAAGAATATAAATTCTCCTTTGTCTTCAAGCGTTGGCCGGCTTTTTGACGCAGCAGCGGCGCTTTTAGGCATATGCCGGAGGGCGTCTTACGAAGCCGAGGGCCCGATAAAGCTTGAGGCAATGTGCGCTAAAGGCATAGAAGAAAAGTATGCGTTTAATATTATATATAAAGACAGCTGCTATATAATCGACACCGATAAAGTATTTTTCGGGATGCTTAAAGATATTAGAAACGGAAAAGATAAAAGCTTAATTGCAGCTAAATTCCACAATTCCATGGCTGATATTATAGTGAAAGTATGTAAAAATATTTCGAAGAAATTTAAAATAAAAGACGTAGCATTATCCGGCGGGGTTTTTCAGAATAAATTTTTAAGCAAAAAAGCGGTTATGGGCCTTAAAGCAGCGGGGCTTAGGGTATTTACCAACAAAAACACTTCTGCCAATGACTACAACATATCGCTGGGGCAATATTATGTGTCTTGCAATTCCGGGAAAAATTAAAAAGATAAACGAAAATCAGGCTATCGCGGATTTCGGGGGAGTTTATAAAAAAATCTCCCTCGGGATTTTAAACGGCGTCAAAGTGGGAGACTATGTGCTTGTGCACGCGGGATTTGCGATAAGCAGAGTAAAAAGACGCGAGGCAATGGACAGCATTAAAGCATTGAAAGAGCTTAAAGAGGCAGTGAGAGATGAACAAAATTAAGTTAATGGAGGTATGCGGAACGCATACGATGGCTATAGCAAAAAGCGGCATAAAAGCTATTTTGCCGGAATCCGTCGAACTTGTATCAGGGCCGGGATGCCCGGTGTGCGTGACCTCACAATCTGACATAGATAAGGCAATAGCGGTATCGGGCATAAAAGACGTAATTATTGCGACCTTCGGCGATATGATGCGTGTACCCGGAGAAAAAGAAAGTCTTGCTCAGGCAAAATCGCGCGGAAAAGACATAAGGATGGTTTATTCATGCATGGATGCCTTGAGCATAGCAAAAGATAACCCGAAAAAAAGAATAGTATTTATAGGCGTGGGCTTTGAAACTACCTCGCCTACTGTGGCAGCCACGATAATGGAGGCCAAAAGGCAAAAAATAAATAATTTTTTTGTATTGTCCTGTTTTAAACTTATACCGCCTGCGCTTTACGCTGTTTCGAATTCCGACAAGGTGAAAATAGATGGTTTTATATGCCCGGGGCATGTAAGTGTTATTATAGGCACCGGGCCTTATGAAAAATTCGCCGCTTGCTGCAAAAAACCATGCGTCATAGCGGGATTTGAGGATACGGATATATTAGTCAGCATCAAGCGCCTGGTGGAAATGATAAAAGCGCGCAGTTATAAAGCGGAGATAGAATATAAAAGGGCAGTTACCAAAAACGGGAACACAAAGGCGAGAAAGATTTTGGCTTCGGTTTTCGATGTAGCGCCCGGCCAATGGCGCGGTATAGGTATTATTGAAAAAAGCGCCCTTAAAATAAACAAAAGATACGCTTCTTTTGACGCGGAAAAAGAGTTTGATATAAAAATCAGCGCGACGTTGCCAAAAAAAGGCTGCATGTGCGGCGAAGTGATCCAGGGTATAATATATCCTAACGAATGTAAATTATTTAAAAGAACCTGCACGCCGCGAAACCCAAAGGGCCCGTGTATGGTTTCATCGGAAGGCGCCTGCGCTGCGTATTATAGATATGGAAAATAAAACAGTAACTCTTGCGCATGGAAACGGCGGAAGGCTCATGCATGAGCTTGTGGATGCTTTGCGCCTTAAATTTTCCAATAAAATTCTCGATGAGCTTACGGATGCGGCAGAAATAAATCTTAAAGGAAAAAGAATAGCGTTCAGCGCTGATTCCTATGTGGTAAAACCGCTATTTTTTCCGGGCGGCGACATAGGAAAGCTTTCTGTTTTCGGGACAGTGAACGACATATCCATGAAAGGGGCTGTGCCTGTCTGTATATCGCTCTCCTTTATTATCGAAGAAGGCCTGCCCGTAAAAGACCTGGAGAAAATAGCTGATTCGATAAGCTATGCTGCGAAAAAATCCAAAGTCCCTGTGGTTACAGGGGATATAAAAGTTGTCGAGAAAAACGCGGCTGATAAAATTTTCATAAATACATCGGGCGTAGGCGTGATAAATTATAAAGGCCGTATAGGCGCAAAGGCAAACCCCGGTGATGCCATTATAATAAACGGGCCCATAGCAGAACATGGCCTTTCGATATTAAACGCAAGAGAAAACCTTAAGTTTTACTCAAACATAAAAAGCGACTGCAATAACCTGAATTTTGAAACCGAGAGATGCCTTAAAGCATCAAGCCGGATATCGGTTATGCGCGATCCGACCAGAGGCGGCGTTGCCACTGCCTTAAATGAGATTGCGGCCGCATCCGGTATTGGAATAGAAATTGACGAACAGGCAATTCCGATAAAGCCTGCTGTAAAAAAATTATGTGATGTCCTCGGTTTAGACCCATTGTACATAGCGAATGAAGGAAAATTTCTGTGCTTTGTAAACAATAAAGATGCCAAAAAGGTAAGAAAAGCAATAGGGGCCAACGCAAGAATAATAGGCCGCGTCGTATCCGCTCATAAAAAAGAGGTATATTTAAAAACAAAAATAGGCGCAAACCGTATTCTGCCAACACTAGAAGTTGACCAATTGCCCCGTATCTGCTAAAATATAACGAATATGTCACTAAAAAATCTGGTTAAAAAATGTAGAAGCTATAGGCGCTTTTACGAAAATTTTGAAATTGGCGAGGCAACATTGCGCGACCTGGTGGATCTCGCGCGCCTGGCATCAAGCGGCGGAAACCTGCAGCCGCTTAAATATATACTTACATGGCAGCCGCTTGAAAACAGCCTGGTATTTCCGGCGCTGAAATGGGCCGCGTATCTTAAAAAATGGCAGGGCCCGCCATTCGGCGAACGGCCTTCCGCCTATATCGTAATATTAGGCGATACGCAGATATCGGACAAATTCGAATATGACTGCGGTATCGCCGCGCAAAATATTATGCTCGGCGCCTGCGAAAAAGACCTTGGCGGCTGTATGATAAGTTCGGTAGACAAGGATTTATTAAGAAAAAAATTAAGCATACCGCAGCAATACGAAATACTTCTTGTAATTGCTTTGGGCAAGCCCAAAGAGCATGTGGTGATAGAAGAAGTCAAAGGCAACGACACCAAATATTTCCGCGACAAAAACAACATGCATTATGTCCCGAAGAGGCAGCTTGACGATATTATTTTAAAGAGGTAATCTTTGACCGTAGCAATAAAATTCTTAGGCGGCGCAAGGACCGTTACAGGCTCCATGCACCTTGTCTCTACAAACAAGTCCAATGTCCTGCTTGACTGCGGCCTTTTCCACGGCCACAGAGACGAATACTATACTGTTAATTCCGAATTTGACTTCGACATACAAAGCTTAAACGCCTGCGTATTATCGCACGCCCACATAGACCATTGTGGCAATTTTCCCACACTAATAAAGCATGGTTATAATTCTAATATATACACGACTCCGGTTACGCACGGGCTTTGCGGGTACATGCTTCCTGATTCAGGTTATGTGCAGGAAGAAGATATAAAATACGTAAACAAAATCAACAAAAGAAAAGGCCTTCCTCCGAGAAGCCCGCTTTACACAAAAATTGAAGCAGAGGGCTCGTTGAAATATTTCAAATCGCTTGAATACCACAGAAGCCTGGCTATTACCAAAGACATAGACTTAAGTTTCTATGAAGCGGGCCATATATTAGGCTCAGCTATATCTGTGCTGGATATACAAACTAAAAAAGGCGTAATGCGCATTGCCTATGCCGTGGATTTAGGCCGCTCCAGCATGCCGCTTTTAAATGACCCGGAAGTTCCCGAAGACGTAGATTATCTTATTATAGAAAGCACGTACGGCGGCAGAAAGCACGGCACCCTGAAAAAAGCGGAGAAAAATCTTATAGACGCGATAAACCGTACCGTAAAAAGAGGCGGCAAAATCATTATTCCGTCTTTCGCGCTTGAGAGAACACAGCTTATTCTTTATTTTATAACCGAATTCATGCGCGCGAAAAAAATAAAGAAAATTCCCATATACGTGGACAGCCCACTCGCGGTAAATGTAAC
>JAFGKX010000040.1 GCA_016928375.1 Candidatus Omnitrophota bacterium
GTATTTTTAAAAATCCATTTCAATCTTGGGGCTAAACAATAAATACAAAAAAACTCCGTTACGGCTTCACGGGAAATATAATTGCCAGTTATTATTTTTAATAGTATAATATTACTTATATATAATAGTGTCCGGGGAATCAACTAAAGGAGGGGGCGCATTAAGCCTGCCGGCATTTGCGCATAATACGGATGAGGATATCCGTTAAAGTAAAGGCGAACGCTAAGCAGGAAAAGCTGGCAGCGGCTGAAGGCGGCGGATATACTGCTTATGTAAAAGCTCCCGCTATCGAAAACAGGGCCAACACAGCCCTGATAGAATTGCTTTGTGAACATTTCAATGTTCCGAAATCGCTTATCAGAATCGTTTCAGGAAAGGCGTCGAAACATAAAATAATAGAAATAGGGAACAAGAATCATGGCTAAAATTATAAATAAAAAAATATTTTTGAATGAAGAGGACATACCCAAACAATGGTATAATCTTGCGGCTGATTTGCCAAATCCGCCTCTGCCGCCTTTAGGCCCTGATGGAAAGCCCATTACGCCTGATATGCTTTCCCCCGTATTTCCCATGAATTTAATAGAGCAGGAGGTAAGCACAAAGCGCTGGATAGGCATACCCGAAGAAATTCTTGAAATATTATACAGATGGCGCCCTACGCCTTTGCGCCGCGCGGTCTATCTTGAAAGATACCTTGATACTCCGGCGCGTATTTACTATAAAGATGAAAGCATAAGCCCGCCCGGAAGCCATAAGCCCAATACAGCTGTTGCTCAGGCCTGGTACAACAAGCAGTTCGGCATAAAAAAGCTGACCACAGAAACAGGCGCAGGGCAATGGGGAAGCGCTCTTGCGTTTGCCTGCAGCCTGATAGGGCTTGAATGTAAAATCTACATGGTCAGAATAAGCTTCGATCAAAAACCTTTACGCAAAATCATGATGCAGGTTTGGGGCGGAAAATGCGTTGCAAGTCCGAGCACCGAAACCAACGCAGGCAGGGAAATACTTAAAAAAATGCCCGATACTCCGGGAAGCCTCGGCATAGCCATAAGCGAGGCAATAGAAGAGGCAGTGTCGGATAAAACAGGAAAGACCCGTTATTCTCTGGGGAGTGTATTAAACCACGTAATGCTTCATCAAACTATAATAGGCCTTGAGGCAAAAAAACAATTGCAGATAGCAGGAGAAAAGAATGTAGACGTTGTTATTGGCTGCGTAGGCGGCGGAAGCAATTTTGCGGGATTGGCATTTCCGTTTGTAGCAGACAAGATAAGCGGAAAAAAGATTACAATCATACCGACAGAACCTACCGCATGCCCGACAATGACAAAAGGCCCGTTTACATATGATTTCGGGGATGTCGCGTGCACGACGCCTTTGCTTGCCATGTTTACCCTGGGGCATAATTTTATACCCGCTCCGATACACGCAGGCGGGCTGCGTTATCACGGGCTAGCCCCGTTGGTAAGCCAGGCAATAGTCGAAGGCCTGCTTGAGCCAAAGTCGTATAATCAGCTGATTTGTTACGAATCCGCGCTTTTATGGGCAAAGACGGAAGGCGCTATATGCGCTCCCGAAACAAGCCACGCAATCGCAGGCGTAATAGAAGAAGCGAAAAAGGCAAAGCAGGAAGGCAAAGAGAAGGTGATATTGTTTAATTACAGCGGTCACGGGCTTATGGATCTTACGGGATATGAAAAATATCTTACCGGCAAGCTTACGGATTCTTCGCTTCCCGCGGAAGAATTAAATAAATCCTTAAATGCGATAAAAGATCTGCCAAAAGCACCGATAAAAAAGACAGGCAAATGGTAATAATATGATAAGAATAATCGCGCTTATAGCAAGCATTGTGTTGCCGTTATGGAACATGCCTTTGATAGTGCGAATTATAAAAAGAAAATCATCCGAGGATATAAGTGTGCTGTGGGCAGTAGGCGTGTGGATATGCCTTGCCCTCATACTACCTGCCGGTTTGACATCGACTGATTTTGTTTTCAAAACATACACTCTGACAAACAGCACAATATTTACAGCGGTGATGATAGTAGTTTTAATATATCGTCACAATCGGCGAAAATGATAGATACTCACTGCCACCTGGAATCCGTAGAACAATTAAACGAAGCTTTGCTGGAAGCAAAAGAAAGCGGCATTACCGGCATTTTGGCTGTCGGCGAAGATTACGAAAGTAACCGTAAAACACTTGCTATAACATCGGGACAGAATCCGGTTAAAGCCTATGCGGCGCTTGGGCTGCATCCCGGCAAAGTAACCGCGGAACAAACAGAAAATACCCTATCTCAAATCAGGGAAAATATAGATAAAATTTCAGCTATAGGCGAGACAGGCCTTGATTTCTGGATAAAGACAGCCAAATCCTCCGGGCAGCAAGAACTTCAGGTAAAAAGCTTTAAGCGCCATATAGAGATAGCCAACAAATACAACCTGGCTATTTCTGCTCATTCCCGTGGCGCATGGGAAGAGGCGCTAAAAATAGCAGAAAGCGAATGCTTAAAAAAGTGCGTATTCCACTGGTATTCCGGGCCGCTAAATATACTTGAAAAAATTATCAAAGCAGGGTATTATATTTCAGCAACACCTGCTTTGGAATACAGCGTTCAGCACATAGAGGCAATAAAAAACGCGCCTTTGGAAAAAATACTTATTGAGACAGATTCGCCGGTAACATATAAGCCTGCTGGCGGCATATATAAAGCCGGGCCGAAAAATCTATCAAGGACCGCGAACGCGCTGGCAAAAATAAAACAAACGGATATAAAACAAATTATCGAAATATGCGATAAAACAGCAAAGGCAGTATTTAACCTGAAATAAAATGGATACAGCAAAAAAAACAAA
>JAFGKX010000041.1 GCA_016928375.1 Candidatus Omnitrophota bacterium
CGGCTAATCGGCTCCTTTCTCCGCAAAGACCCGTATCGCACCCAGCCTACCGGCGGCCGGCAGCTTATGCGTTGTTTCTGCAGGCGAAGCCGATGCCTTGTTTTCGCTGGGATAGCCGACCTTGCTGCCTTGGCTGTTATTTGCATTACTCTTTCCCCGCAACGTATAACTTCTGCAATCAGCCAGTCTGTTTGAGGCGTAAGCGGCAAAAGGTATATATAAGGCCTCTGTTTGCGAAAGCGTTGATATTTAATCAGGCGCCTAAAATTTTTAAAATAGAAGCGGATTTTCTTTTTAGAAAAATTTGGGAGATTTAAAACAGGTTCGATCCTCTCGACGCCGGATGCATGCCTGTCAATCCACCCCTTCTTAATACATAAATCGTATAATTCCGTTTTAGGATAGGGATAGAATACGCTCAGCATATGATCTGCATGGCAAAGTTCGGCGTTAATGCGAATGGTATCCAAAAAATGTTTGGGTGTCTCGCGGGGGACTCCGATGATATTCTGGGTTATAGTATGGATATTGTAACTGTGCAGCAAATCAAATGCCCTCACGATCTCCTTTTTGGATATAGGTTTTTTCATAACTTCATTACGTATATAATCGTTACCTGATTCTATGCCTACCCAGGCGCTGTGTATGTTTGCTTTTTTTAACAGCTTTACATCATCCTCGCCAAAGGTGCCCACCCTTAGATTGCATATAAACGGCAGATTGACTGCATTGGCGTATCTTTCTATAAACTCTCTAAACCACTCCTTGTTTAATGTAAATGTATCGTCATGAATCTCGATAAGCCTCATCTTTGCAGCTTTAAGAGACTCTTTCAGCGCCCTTATCGATGCCTCAGGCGAAGGCATAAAGACGCGATTACCGTAAACCTCTGAGAGCGCATTATTACAGCAGAATGAACATCTAAACGGGCAGCCCCTTATAAATATTGTCTCTAACCTATAAGCATCTTTGTTAAAATCCTGGAATCGTGACAATTCCCTAAAGAATATCTCATAATCAAAATTAAGAAATTCATCAAATCTGTCTTCCGGAAAATATGGTGGATTTTTAACGATTCCGCTGCCTGTCTTATCATCATACCTAATCCACAGCCCTTTAATGTCTAATACAGCTTCCCCGCCGGTTCTCTTCTCAACCAGCTCCAGCATGGGGACTTCCCCGTAACCGACGCACACGGCATCCAGGCTTCTTATGGTCTTCAGCGTATCAGGCACAAGGGTAGCATGAACCCCGCCATAAACCTGAAATATATTTCTATACCGCTTCCTTAACGCTTTGGACAACATTTCTACTGTCCTCCAGTTAGAAGACGTGCTATAAAAACCGATTATATCCGGGGAAAACTCGCTTACCTTAGTTATGGAATATCCAAAATCCTTATCTGACTTGTAATAGACAATGTCCGTTGTGACACCGTGTTTTCTTAAATATCCGGATATCGAAGCTATGCCAAGGCCTGTCGTATATCCTGAACTTGTCTGTGTATCTATATAAAAAAAGAGTGCCTTCATGACGGCCTAATCTATCCTCTTGGCGTATATAAGCAGATAATAACGGCTCTCCGGCGTCAACTTAAACGGCGGACGAACCGCATGGTTTGACTCTGAATCAAAATCATTTATTAGATATTCAAAGCCCTGGCGGTGCAATAACTCTAGAATCTTATGCAGCGTCCGAGCCAGGCCGGGAAAATGGTGATACTCAACAACTATCTCCCTCACCTGTCTTAATCTATCCTCGCTGTCAGCAAGCACTTCCCATTCAGCGCCTTCAATGTTTACTTTCAAAAAATCCACAGGTTCAGTCAGATAGTCCCGCAGCCGAACGCAGCCTACCTTATGCTCCGTCCATCCTTCAGGCATGCTGCCCGGCATATGCTTTGCCAGAGAGCTCCCGCATCTTCCATCAGAATAAAAAACCAGCGTGCCTTCCTGCGCCGCCAATGCGGCCTGCACTAACCTTATGCCGCTTAGGCCGTTGCGCTCAATATTCTCCTTAAGAAGAGGAAAAACTGCCGGATCGGGTTCAAATCCGATTATTCGTGACTGTGGATAAGCGTGCTTGAAATAAATGGCTGAAAACCCTATGTTACTGCCGCAGTCAATTATAAGCGGGTCCGGGCGCTGGGCATGGAAATGATAGCTGCGATTGATTATTATGTCTCTAAAAGAAGCGTAAAAGTCGGCTCCATAACGAAACCTAACCCTATAACCAAGGCAGCGTTCTACCCTTGGGGCAGCAGGGGGGTATGAGAACATGCGCCTGCGCAAAATAGCAAGGCGCAGGTTTATTTTATATAACCGTATCTTATCGATAACCCTGCAGAATATACGCCCACTCATAAAAAGCAACATCTTCTTTTCAGGGTCTTTTCTTCTGCTTGGGATATCCTTGGACAACATCAGATCTCCCTTATGCCCGGAGTCTAAATATCAAGGGCTGGTTTAATATCATTGAAGACCCTCTCAATGGTATGGTCTTTTAATGTTCTCTTTTGTCCGGCTTGCGCGATCTTTTCTATCTTATCCTGCTGCCTTAGCATCGCCTTAATAATATCTAACAATTCTTCCTTTGTGTTATAAGTGATAATTTCTTCACCCGGGGTAAATAGTTCGGTTATGTTTTCGGCATTTTCGGTCAAAAGACAGGCGCCTACGCCTGTGGCCTCAAACATACGTGCGTTTCCTGCATAGTTACTTGAAATATCCCCGTGTATATTTAAGGCAAGCCTGGAGGCCGCTAATGTCCTGTACATATCCAGACCGAAAACTGCACCCTTGCGGCGGCGCCATATTCTCTTAACGTTTCTATGATAATCGGTTTCTAAAAAGGCTTCTCTCAAGGTGTTTTTCCCTTTACGCCAGTCGTGGTATCTTATTATATGAGCCGCTGCTTCTCTAAGTTTGTTGTATTTTGCCTGAAACGGCTGTTCGTATAAACTTATAAACATGTCGAGATTAATTCCGTTTTCAATAAGATAAGCCAGGGTCACTGCCCGCCTGCTCTGAAAAAACAGTGATAGGCTGCCGACAAAGACTATATCATACTTTTTTTTGACTGCTCCTATCTCTTTTAATATATCGGCCGAAAAACCGGGTTTTGTGACAATAACATCTTTAAAAAGATGCCATTTCCCTTTGAATATATGGGGCTGGCTTGTTATCAAAGTGCTTATCCCGAAAAAATCCAAATTCTCGGGAATCGGGCAGCTTATCCACGTTACCGCCTTTTTATAATAGGGCGATACGGTTTTCAAGAAACCACCGAAAAATTCAAAGATTGAACTTACCCAGAGGATGTCGGGCCGAAAACGCTTTATCTGTTCAATAGCAACTTCATTGCACCAATCCGCTTTAGAATACAAAGTAAAATTATTCTCCTCTGCCCACTTCTTTTGCAGAAATTCTGCGTTGGCAATTATATACTCTGTCCGTATGCCCTGCCGTTTCATATATATGCTTAAATCAGCATCCCAAAAATAATGGTCGCTGAGCATCCTTTCTCTCTGTTCTTCGAACGGCAAACTCCTTACGGACGGATACTTTTTATAGAAATTATCTAAGTAAAATAAACTGCACTTAGTCAAGATTAATATCTTCATCTGTTACATAAAAAAATAGCTGTCATTGCTATTTTCCCTTCATTAAAATATGCGCATTTATGCAAGGCCAAAGTAAGCCGCAATCATCCCACCCCCAGGCTCTATCTTTCATCCTCTCTTCTGTAAAATCGCGAATTGCCGGCCCATTCCAAATCTTAGATTTTAAAAAAGACGTTGAGTTTACCGTATCCATAATATACCCGCGCAGCGGCCCCAATAACCACTCCGGCGTAGGCGCAGATAAGCCCAGCTTCAATTTCCTGCTCCGGATATTCTCAGGCATAAGGCCGAACATAGCATCCCTGAGTATGCGCTTGGTATAGGCCTTTCCGACCCTGCTTTCTGCAGGGAGGCTAAATGCATACGTTACTAACCGCCAATCCATATAAGGCATTCTTATTTCGACTCCGCTGCTCATTGATGCCCTGTCAAAGTTTCTTAACAAGGTAGGCAGTATACTTCGGTGAAATGCTAAATATGAGATCCGTTCCGCTTCCGGCAAAGCCGAAAGGCCTTCATCCTCGCTTCTATCCGGGTATGA
>JAFGKX010000005.1 GCA_016928375.1 Candidatus Omnitrophota bacterium
CCGAATTAAATTTTTCAATATGGCATGTAGCGCGCTAGCCTCAGCCGAAGGCTGATCCGCCTACGGCGGAAACTGCGCCACACCCCGTTGTTTTAGCAATGACTTTCGAGTATATCAAATAGTATATATATAAGTCAAATGAAAAGATAGTAAAAATAGATATATGGCAGATTAGGCTGCTGTATCTACAACGCAAGGCGCAAAAGATACTGCAACAGCAGTAGCAGTGGGCATATCATTCGATTCGGTCCGCAACATTGCTGTTGCAAAATCACTGTAAAGATCTTCGGTGCCGTGTTTTACCCGTTGTTCTTCTGTAAGATCTGTTGCCAGGTGTGTTTCTACCGTTAAATCAGAGCATGACCAGCCGTAGGTTTTTCCATGATCTTTTGCCTGCTGTTTATCTCTAAATACTTCCAAAGAATGTACCATTGTAGAAAAAGCTATGTTCGGGTAATCTTTTAATACTCCTCTAAGCCGCGATTTTAATCTTGTGCGCATTCCGGGCTTTGATTCATATACTAATATAGCATTGGGCATATTTTTTTCTCCTAAAGGCACCGCTAAATGCAAAAATGCCCGCGCTTTAGCATGCGGAGTAGATGCACCATTTGTCGAGATGGTTTCTGCTGTAAAAAAACCATTTCTTAAACTGCCTATATGGTGGTTTAACAAAAAACTAATAAAGCCATTGCCGTTTTGTAACTCATCAAAGTATGCGCCGTCTTGCCCTAATATAAGCAAGGAATTTTTCTGTTCTAAAACACCATTAAAATGTACTCTTAATACTTTCGAAACAGCAGATATATCGCTTGATTCCGCCTCATCAACAACAATCATAATATTTAAATTTACGTCATCTTTTATCGCGTTGCCGTATGCTCCAAGGCTGCCTACTATAAATACGGCATAATCTCTGTTGTTAAGCATTCTTTTGATTTGAGCTTGTATGCCTGTATCGGATAGGAATCTTTTTAAATCAATTGCTATAGTGCGCTTCTCATTAAAATCAAAAATAGCTTCTGGATCATAGTGCAGCAGCTGTTCTATCGGTGCTGCAGTATCAAGAAAACTCAAAGGTGTAATAGGTTCACCCGATGCTGCAGCATGTGGTACATTATCAATAAAAGAAACGTTGTTATCGTCAAAAGACTCCGGATCTTTACGGTAAGAGAGGTCTTCTGCTGGAATTTCTTTATATCTTATTTTTTGCCTGCTTTTCCTGTCGCTATCTATTGCTTCTATTATGACTTCGTCTTCAATGTAATCATACAGCGACGGGTATCTTTGTTTATTCCAAGTATTATTCCGAATAACGGATAATACTGCTTCACATATTGCATAGAATCTGTCGCTATAATATTCGGATGACATGTAAAAATAAGCATCTGATGCTTTCAGCATATCCAAAAAAACCTGTGCTGTAAAACGCATAAGTTCCGCTGCGAGTTCATCCCTTGTCTTTTTGTCACCCTGCATTGCCTTAAAATACAATTCTGCCACAGCGTTATCGTCCGGAAGCGGGTCATTTTCGCTAGGCAATAAATCAAACAAAAATTCAATAGCGGGGGGCGGTGTATAATGGTTGCCATCTGCCCTATAATCCAATAAATTATTATCCCTGATCAGCGCTGCTGCCCTTCTCCATATAATATACCATCCCGGTTTTTGTAAATCCGAAACTTTTCTTTTGCCAGTCATGCTGAAAAAAGCAGCTGCTGTTTCCACTTTTATGTCACCGCTTTCTAGTTCTCGAAGAAATTTCTCGGCTATTTCTCTTTTAAAAAGAGGGTTGCCTAGCTCTAACGCATACACCTCTTCCTTCAAACGATTTAATGACGCTGCTGCTCTGGCTTCTCTGGCTGCATAACCGCCCATCGCATAGGCTGTACTAATAAACTGTTTAAATTCTGCATATTCTTCTGCGCTTATTATGCCTTGCTCACGCAGCACTTCTATCAATGCCACATGCCTTCCTACATCTTCCATTCCTACAGGTCTAAGGTCTTTATTAAGCTCTATTAAATATGAAAAACCATTATCTTCCTGTTGATTTTCCAACTTAATATACCTTTTTCCATCATTATCAACAATATACTCAGCTGTCATACTATCAACATTTTTGAATTTCAAAAATGTAGCTATGCATTCATAAGATAAACTACCAAAACAATAGCCAGCAGCATCCTGTGTTAATATAACCGCGTTTCTATTCCATGCCCATGTTAACCTTTTCGCCCTGCTGCTGTTTCTTGCTTTATATTCCTTAAAGGCGCCATATTCAATATTATCTACCTGGCCTTGGTCATGTAAAATTTCTACCAAGGGCTTCTTTGTTACACCATCGCCAACATTGGAAGGCCTGAGGTTATCATTAAGTTCAATGAGGTATGTAACTGTGTTGTTTTCCTGAGCCCATCCGGTATCATCGGCTAATGCACATCTAAGTTCTAAGGTTTTTGTATTTTCGCTGATATGAACAATTGCGTTGGCATATGCTATATTTTTAAATCTAAGAAAACTGTCTATTCCAGAATATTCCAACCTGGCAAAATAGTAACTTTCGGAATACTGGGTTAATATAATTTCACCCCTGCGCTGCACAAATTCTCTTCTTTTTAATCGTCTGTTACTTTGCTTTCTATGTTGTCTAAATTCTTTATATTCATCTTCATCCATACTGCCCTGGTCATGTAAAACTTCTACTAATGAGACTGATTCTGTATTATCATCAACGCCACATGCCCTGTTTTCTCCGTTAAGATGTATACTGCATACAAGGCCTCTGTCATCTTCATTATCTCTTATTTCAAGGCGCCTGCCTGTTTTATCTGCACAAACTTTAGCTGTGGCGTTCGTTACACCTTTAAATCTTAAAAAAGGCGCTATCTCTGTATATCTTAAGCCTGCCAAAAGATAATCGTATGATTTTTGATTTAATTCTGTTGTTCTTTTTAGGCTCGGAGCGCTTTGCCTGTGCACCCTGCGACAGGTTTGTGCCTTGTATTTCTGGAATGCTGCATATTCCTTATCATCTATCCAGCCCTGATAATGCAAAATCTCTACCAAGGATATATAAGTTACCCCTTCATTTGCATCTAGCGCTATTTTATTTATACCTATGGGCCTGTTTTCTTTGTTTAATTCTACGGTATATATAATTGTACTCTTGCCCAATGTGCACTGCATTTCTATGCGCTTGTTTCTGTCATCGCTTATATGTGCAACAGCTTTTGCACATGTTATGCCTTTAAACTTGAAAAAAGACTGTATATCTAAATAGACGACATTACCGCACTGATATTTTTCGTACGTATTTTGAGTCAGCACCACACTGTTTTTTGCCTCATCCACAAACCTGCAATAATCTAACAATTGTGCTCTTTTAATTTGTTTTTGTTCATATAATACTTCTGCCAATATCAAACGCTCCAACTTTTCGACTCTGTCGGGCCTGTTATTTCTTCCTAGGTGGATGGTGAAAAGCACGTCTCCGGAAAGTTGTGTTTCATCCTGACAAACGTGTATTTCTATTCGTTTGTTTTTTTCTTCCTTGCCGTTATATGCTAATACCCTTATTTTCTTATCTGCTATTCCCATAAAATCCAAAAACGCCTTCATGCCAGCATACTGTACCCACCCATAGGAAAAATTATAATCTCTGGCGGGCGTTTCTTCTTCGACAAAAATTTCCACCGGCTGATTTTGCGTTTCTAGAATATTAAGAATAGTAGAATTTGTTCTGGAATTAAAATAAACAGGCTGGTTTCTATTGGTTAATTTTATCGTACCGACGTTATAATAAACCGGCCTTACATTTGGCTCTTTAACTTTCACAAATAATTCTATGCGGTCTTTTTCCGTTACAAGGCATTCCAGGCCTTCTATATTGGAAATTCCGCGCCTTCTTAAATAATTCATATACCCCTGAACATATTCGTATGTAAATCCAAGGATCTTTTTTTTACGGCTATTTTTATTTATTGATATTACAAA
>JAFGKX010000042.1 GCA_016928375.1 Candidatus Omnitrophota bacterium
ACAGACTTTGCCCAGGCTCCGGGCCAATGGGCATTTTATGCGTTTGTATATGACATATCAGGAAGCAATGTGACCATATCTGCCTATAGGAACAACGAAGGCGCTTTAGCATCCTCCGGATTAAAAACAGATGGCTTTACTCCAAAAAATATAGTAGCTATAGGCGCCCGCAATACTTCAGGCAGTTATAGCTTCACAGGCGCCTTAGATGATGTGCGAATATATAATCGGGCATTAAGTGCAGAAGAGATAACAGAGTTTTATAACAGTTATCCAACTACACCTGTTAATACAACACCTGTAGCCGATGCGCAGTTGTTTACAACAGACGAAGATACTGAAAAAGCAATAACATTAACGGCAACCGATGCCGATAATGATACCTTAACATACTTAATAGTCACCCAGCCTTCACATGGCATATTATCAGGTACGGTACCCAATATTACATATATACCTTCATCTAATTACAACGGCACAGACTCATTCACATTCAAAGTCAACGACGGCACCATAGATTCAGATCCGGCTACGGTCAGCATAACTATTAATCCTGTTGATGATGCGCCTGTACTTGATCCAATAGGCGATAAAACAGTGGCAGAGGGGTCATTATTAAGCTTTACTCTTAACACAACATATGACGGAACAAGCACGCTTGTATATACAGCGGATACATTGCCTGCTGGCGCAGATCTTAATCCTTCGACAGGAGTATTCTCCTGGACGCCCAGCTATACTCAGGCAAACGATAATTACAATATCACTTTTACGGTAGCAGCCGGTTATGTAAAAGACAGCAAATCAGCAAAGATTATTGTTACGGATACCCTGCGCGAATTGAGTTTGAATACTACCGCAGTAAGCGGCTCGATTACCAGAGAGCCGGATCTTGCAAAATATCCTGAAGGAAGCAGCGTTCGCCTTACCGCCGTAGCGGCCAATGGTTATAAATTTTTGGGATGGTCGGACAGCCTTATAGGCAGCACGAATCCCGCTATAATAGTAATGGATAGCGATAAGAACATAACAGCAAATTTTACGGCGATTAAACCCGCTATAATAATAAGTAATATAAATATTTCTCCTTCGCCTGCAAAGAAAGATGCCTTATTAACTATAACATTTGATTTAAACGAAGAGCCGGCAGTAAAGCCTTTTGTAAAAATTGAAAATACAGAAATTGAATCGCCTGACAAAAATGGCCTTACCTATACTTATCATTATCAATTAACAGGCGATGACACCGAAGGCGAGAAGACGATAACGATTACCGCAGAAAATACAGATGGCGTTTTGACTGTGAAAATAGTCAATGTTGTATTTGATTTTACCGCTCCGGCTACCAGCGCAAATCCATTAGGAGCCATATATTCTGCAGCGCAGGATGTAGTGTTAAGCGCTAAAGATAATTATGATAAAAATCCTGTTATTTATTACACTACTGATGGCTCAGCCCCGGATGAAAAAAATCCAGCTGAAATATATATGCAGCCAATACATATAGATGCAGCCACAACCCTGCGATTCAAAGCCGTAGACTTAGCAGGAAACGTCGAAGACACAAATGCCGAGATATACACCATAGACCCTAAAGCGCCTTCATTTACATTTGAGCCAATAGCCCCGAATCCGGCAAAGGCGGGAGATGTTATAGATATCCAAATCACGGCTTCTGAGACATTGCAAGATAAACCAGCAGTAAAATTTGGCGAGATAGAGATTACTTCAGAAGATATAGGCCCAATATATACATATAGCTATACAATTACCGGCAAAGAACTGGAAGGCCCAACCGGAATACAGGTAACAGGTACTGATTTAGCAGGCAACTCCGGTTCAGGCTCAAGCTCTGTTACATTAGATTTTACTAAGCCCGTTACAACACCTACGCGGTCTGCCGGCATATATAATGCTCCGCAAACCGTGGGGTTATTATCCGATGAGAAAGCGGTTATATATTACAGTGTAGATAACACCGAGCCGTCTATAAAATATACAGAACCCATCACCATATCCGAGACCTTGATATTAAAGTATAAAGCCCAAGATTTGGCAGGCAATATAGAAGATACGAAAGAGGCCGAATATATAATTGATTCTAATGCACCTGCGTTTGATATAAACCTGTCACAATCTGCTGCCAAGAAAGATGATATTATAACGATATTCATCACCGTATTAAATGAAGAGAAGCTAAAGAATGATTCACTAACCTCTGTAACCATAGATGGAAGCTCCGCCGTATATGACCCATCGCATTCTTCCGTAGGTAATTATACATATACCTATATGGTCACAGGCCTTGAGAAAGAATCAAACAATATAGAGGTAAGGGCAACAGGAGAGGATTTGGCAGGTAATATTGGTTCAAGTTCTGTAAATTTAACATTTGATTTTACCGCGCCTGTTATTACATTGGCCGATCCAAAAGAGGATAGATTCTTAACTAACGAAAATACACTATCCATAGAAGGCGCGTTAGCTGACAAATTAACTCAAAATCCAACCTTAAGCATAAATGGCGCAGGCGTTCCCACGGCAAAAGACGGCTCATTTAGTAATACTTATTTGTTGCAAGAAGGCTTGAATGATATATTGCTTGAAGCATCAGATGAAGCTCAAAATCAGTCGCAAAGACAGCTACAAGTAACATTAGATAGCCATGCGCCGGCGATAAGCAACATAACAATTACGCCTGCTTTAGCAAAAATAGGCGATTCTATAAGAATAGAATTTACTGCAAGCGAAGAACTGACAGCTAACCCAATGGTAAGCATAGACGCTAAAGATATAACAGATACTTTTTATGATAAGAGCAATCTTAGGTATGTATATATCTATACAGTATCTGCAAGTGACACAGAAGGTACAAACACTATTACAATATCCGCAACCGATTTAGCAGGCAATACCAAGACGGTAAAATCAGCGGTAACATTTGATTTTACCGCACCTGTTATCACAATAGTATCTCCTGGCGACAAATTTAATACATCTTTGGATAAAATAAATGTAACAGGCACAGCAGAAAACGCTATTGCCGTAACGGTAAATGGCCAGCCGGTTGTGATTTTAAATGATACGTTTACTGCATATGAGGTGCCATTGCCTCAGCCTGATAATCAAATTGTAATTCAGGCGCAGGATGAAGCCGGAAATATCGCAAGATTATCCATAACAATTTATAAGCTTGAGCCTATTACATTTCCGAATGTGACTGCAATCCCTGCAACAGGTACGGCGCCGCTTGAGGTTGAGTTTACAGCTCTGGCGCAGGATAATACAGGCGGATATATTACAAAATACGAATGGGATTTCGAAGGGTACGGAAGTTTTGAATATTCAAATCTTAATTCCGCTGAAGCGCATTATACATATGCAGCAGCAGGTACATATACTCCGACTTTACGCGTTACAAATAATACAGGTGTTAGCGCAACCCATACTTTGGAAATAATAGTTAATGATAATCCCGATACTCCCAAGATATTAAACTTCAGCGCTAATCCCGTTGTGGCAACGGCGCCTATTAAGATTAAATTTACAGCCGAAGTTACAAGCGCGTCGGATATATCGGAATATAAATGGGATTTTAACGGCGATGGTAAATATGATAAAACCACCCAAACGCCGTCAGTAATAAATCTTTATAGTTTAGCCGGTTTTTATGCGCCAAGGCTTAAGGTTGTAAATCAAAAGGGTTGCGCAATATCAACCATAGACCTTATTACCATATACCCTCCCGCAGATGCTCCTTCGGCAAAATTATCCGCAAAGACCGACGCGGGAAAGCGGCCGCTTAAAGTTAAATTCGATTGCGCCCAAAGCGAAGGCAATATATTAAAATATGAATTTGATTTTGAAGGAGACGGCATAATCGACTATGTGCAGAGAGATTTATCTAAACAGCCTGTTTATGAATACGGCTCTCCCGGAAAATATAGCGCCAAACTTATAGTTACGGATAGTAATTTTGTGAGTGAAGAAACCACGCTGGATATAAAAGTTTATGAAGATGATGAGCTGTTGAGGCCTGATGTTGTAGTATCGTATGAAAAAGATTTACAGCAAAAGAATAAGGTTACATTCAGCTATCTGGTAAGCGCAAGCACTTTTATTCACGCAGAATGGGACTTTGACGGCAACGGCATCGTTGATTATAAAAATGGCACAGGCGAAGTTACCCACACATATGAAAATCCGGGCACATATTATGTAAACGTAAAATTATTAGATGCTTCAAATGTTGCGGCAGAAGGTTCTGCGATAGTCATCATCAGTAAGGATGATATGGGGTCGAGCAGCACAAAGTCCGCAGCCGCACAGGCGCAGAAGGAGATTGTGGTAGAAGAGCAGAAAAAAGAACAAAAAGAAGAGCAAAGGGAAGTATATAATTATTTAAGAAATCTTGTAAAATTTGACGATAATACAGAAGTAACCATACCGCACAGCGTTCTGAATCAGGACAAAGACGAGCTTATTACAAAAATTCCTAACCCTGTTTCCGTGAAGTTTTTTGCTTATTCGAATGTATCTAGCGTAAATACGCTTAAGGAGATAGAGCTTTCTTCGGCCCAGGAAAACTTTGATAAGGATATAGTGATAGCCATCTCTTACGAAGACAAGGATAATGACGGTATAGTAGACGGCACTAATATAAATGAGGACACTCTTGATATATATACATATAACGAATCGGCGGGCAGGTGGGAAAAACTTTACAATACGGTAATATGCCCTGATGAAAATTATGTGGAAGCAAAGACAAGCCATTTTTCCTTATTTGATCTTGGCGGTAAATCAGGTTCGGTGATAAGCGGTTCAGGTTCGGGTTCAGGAAGCGGCTCAGGCGGATGTTTTATAGCTACTGCGGCATTCGGCACGCCAATGGCGCAGGAAGTAAGGGTGTTGTCCGAATTCCGCGATAAATATCTTCTTACCAACGAAGCAGGCAAAGCCTTCGTAAGATTCTATTACAGGCACTCCCCGCCTGTGGCGGATTATATAAGAAATAAAGAGGCTTTGAGAAAAATTATAAGAATGTTGTTGAAACCTGCCGTAAAAGTTAGTAATATATTATGTAATATAAAATGAAATCAAGAAATGTATTACTTATAATAGCATTACTGCTTTTGCTTATGATATTAGACCTCTTTTATCAGTTTGTGATTGTAGATAAGGGGCTTTCCAAAAAAACTTTTATTCCTGCCCAGGAGCAAAAAATAGTGTCCTTACAATAAAAATGGATTTTTAATTTTAATATGATTAGCAGAAAGGGCGATGTATTATTAGGCCAGATGCTTATAGATAAAGGCATCATTACCCCGCAACAACTGGATGAGGGGCTAAAAGAGCAGAAAAAGACAGGAGATTTTATAGGCGCTACTTTGATAAGGCTGGGTTTCGCAAAAGAGGATGATATCTTTCCTGTGCTCTCAGAAAAGTTGAATATTCCTTACATAAAATTAAAAGATGCGGAAGTATCCCGGGATATCATAAAAAAAGTTCCCGCTAAATTCGCTTCTTATTACAGGCTGATGCCCGTAAAACAGGAAAAAAATGTTCTTACTGTGGCTGTTACGGATCCATTGGACCTTCATACGCTGGATGATATAAGGCTGCTCTTAGACTGCGATATAAATGCCGTGCTCGCGAGCGAGCCCGATATCATAGAAAACATAAAAAAATATTACGGCATTGGCGCAGATACCGTTGATAAGATCATGGAAGACGCGGCCAAAGAAAGCTCGGTGATTTCCAAGTCAGGCGAATCCGTAGAAGAAATGGCGGATGATGCTTCTATAATTAAATTCGTCAATGAGATATTGCAACAGGCTGTTGTTGACAGGGCCACGGATGTCCATATCGAACCTTTCGAGGATGAATTAAGGATACGTTACAGAATAGACGGCGTTTTACACAATGTAAGCATTCCTCCTACCATCAAATACCTCCACTCAGCCATTATATCAAGGATAAAAATAATGGCGTCCTTGAATATAGCCGAAAAGCGGCTTCCTCAGGACGGGCGCATAAAGATTAAGGTAAACGACAAAAATATAGATTTAAGAGTTTCTATAATCCCGACGGTTTATGGGGAGAACGTTTCAATAAGGCTTTTGACCGCAGACCTGCTTTTAAGCCTTGAGAGCCTGGGCCTGGTAAAAACCAATCTGGAAATAATAGCACAGATGATAAAAAAACCTCACGGTATTATATTTGTAACAGGGCCCACAGGCAGCGGAAAAACAACCACCCTTTATGCCTGCCTGAATAAAATAAACAGCAGCCGGTTAAATATAATAACCATAGAAGACCCTATAGAATACGAACTCAAAGGTATAACGCAGGTGCAGATTCACCCCAAGATAGGGCTTACGTTTGCCGAAGGCTTGCGCCATATGCTGCGCCATGACCCGGACATAATGATGGTAGGGGAAGTCAGGGATTTTGAGACTGCGGAAATAGCCATCAGGATAGCGCTTACCGGGCATCTGGTTTTTTCCACTCTCCATACCAATGATGCCTCAGGCGCAGTGGCAAGGCTTCTGGATATGGGCATAGAGCCGTACCTGGTGTCAAGTTCCGTTGAGTGCGCGATAGCGCAAAGATTGGTAAGGCTTATTTGCAGTAAATGCAAAAAAGAAATTAAGCTGGATGATAAATTAAAAAAAGAATTAGGCCTTAAAATAGATTATTCCAAGACAAAGATATATCAGGGCGAGGGATGCCCGGCGTGCAAGTTTACCGGATTTAAGGGAAGGACCGGTATATATGAGATTCTTCCTTTAACCGATGAAATAAGAGACCTGGTTTTAAGAAGGGCGTCTGCGGATCAGATTAAACAGAAGGCAGTAGCCCTGGGGATGAAGACTTTATTCGACGACGGCGTAGAAAAAATACTGGCAGGCGTTACTACCATAGGCGAGGTTTTGAGGGTAACAAAAGTCGAAGCCGCCCTGGAGGAATAGCCGATGCCCAGGTTTATATACAAAGCTAAAAAAAGCCCTACCGAAAGCACTTCAGGAAAAATAGAAGCCCAGGACGCCAAGGACGCAGTGGTAAGACTGCGCAGAATGGGGCTTTTCCCCGTTTCAATAGACGAGGATTCCACGTTTACAAAACAGCAGGCCCGGCAGTTTTTTTTCTTCAAGAAATCAGTTCCTTTAAGGGATTTAAGCGTATTTACCCGGCAACTTTCCAATCTTCTGGATTCAGGGATACCATTGATAAATGCGCTGGATATACTTATACAGCAGAGCGAAAATCCGCTGCTGATAGACGCGCTTAAGGATATAAAATCGGACATCAAAGACGGCGCCGGGCTTTCAGTTTCGATGTCCAAACATCCGCAGATATTTTCTTCGCTATACACAAACATGGTAAAATCCGGTGAAGTCGCAGGCATGCTGGAAGATGTACTTTCAAGATTGGCGGATTTTGCTGAAACAGACGAGCAGATTATATCAAAAATACGCACAAGCCTGGCGTATCCGGCGCTTCTTCTTTCGGTAGGCTCAGTGACGATATTTATATTGTTAAGTTTTGTGGCGCCGCGTTTGATATCGATGTTTTCCGACTTAGGTGAAGCGCTGCCTATACCTACACGCATCCTGATGGTCGTAAGTAGTTTTTTTTCGAGCTTCTGGTGGCTGATTGTTATAGCGGTAGTTATTTTTTACTTAAGTTTAGCCAAATGGCTTAAGACAAAAGAAGGCAAAAAGGAATTCGATAAATTTAAACTCAAGATGCCTTTAATAGGGCCTTTTATAAAAATATCGGAATACGCGAGGTTAAACAGGACATTGGGCACGTTGATTAAAAACGGAGTCCCGATAATAGAATCGCTTGACGTTTTGGCTAAAACCATAGATAATGAAGTCCTGAGAGAGCATCTGCTTAATGTACGCAATGATGTTGTCGACGGGGTTTCGCTTTCTGTCAGTATGAAAAAGACAAATATATTTCCTCCGCTTATGGTAAACATGATCGGCGTCGGAGAAGAAAGCGGATCGCTGGAGGGTTCCCTTTTTAAGATAGCGAGTTCCTATGATAACGAAGTAGACAGGATAATAAAAGTTTTCACTACGCTTCTTGAGCCGCTGCTTATACTGGTTCTCGGCATTGTTGTAGGATTTATAGTGATAGCGATGCTTTTGCCGATTTTCCAGATCAATATGCTGGTGAGATAGAAAGGAGAAAAAATTGAGGATATCTGAAATTGCAAAAAAATCCGGCGTCTCTTCAATGATAGTGTCAAGGGTAATGAAAGGTTCGCCCACTGTTAAAAAAGAAGACAAGGAAAGAGTGGAAAAAGCAATCGGTGAATTGAATATAAAAGCCACTATCGCTGCTTCTACCAAAACAAAGTTTAAAAGAATATTCGGCCTGATAATACCAAGGTTTGAGGATATATTTCATTCGTTCTATGCGACTGAAATTATAAAAGGAGTAAGCCTTGCCGTAAGCCGCCTGGGCCTGGATATAATGTTTCATTTAAGCGAAAGGCATAAACATGAGGATTTTTTAAGCAGCCTTGCGTTTTCTCCGGAATATATAGACGGTATTTTATTTGCGGATATAAACGGCGATAAATCACAGCTTAATAAGGCGATAGCCAAAAAAATACCTTACGTTGTAATGAATAATTATTTTGATACCCAGCCTGTTAACTGCATTGCTATAAATAACCGTAAAGCAGCTGAGGATGTCGTAGATTACCTTGTGGAATTAGGCCACAGCAAGATAGCGACTATAGCAGGCGATCTTACTACCGCAGCGGGAAGAGAACGCCTTGAAGGGTATAAAAGCGGATTAAAAAAACATAATATTTCCATAGAGTTGAAATATATAAAAGTCGGACATTTTTTAAGAAGCCCTGCGCGCAGAGAAGCTGAAAAGCTATTGGAGCTTTCAGATTTTCCCACAGCAATATTCTGCGCAAGCGATGTTATGGCAATGGAAGTAATGGATGTTGCCAAGATAAAAGGCCTGCGCGTACCGCAAGATGTGTCGGTCGTAGGTTTTGACGATAATCCCATGGCCGCATATGCCAATGTGGCGCTTACTACAGTATGGCAGCCGATAGTAGAGATGGGCAGGCAGGCAGCGGAATTGCTGAATCAGCTAATAGAAAGAAAAAGAAGGGAACCTGTAAAAATTTTACTTGATACAAAGCTGGTAAAAAGAGCATCCTGCGCAAAACCGAGGGAATAGGGGGTAAAAGATGATTATAAAAAAAAGTAATAAAGCATTTACCCATCCCTTTCTTAAGAAAGCCGTGACTTTAGAAAGGGCTGGGTTTACGTTGATAGAATTGATGCTTGTCGTGATTATAATAAGCATTTTGGCTGCTATGGTAGTGCCCCGGCTCGTCGGCCGGTCCAAAGAGGCCAAAGTTGCGGCAGCAAAGGCGGATATAGATTCCAATCTTTTGCTGGCGCTGGATATGTACGAATTGGACTGCGGCTTATATCCTACGACAGAGCAGGGCTTGTCTGCGCTAAAAGAAAAACCTTCAATAGCTCCTGTTCCCGCAAACTGGAAAGGCCCGTATTTACGCAAAATGCCAAAAGACCCATGGGGAAACGATTATGTATATGCGTGCCCGGGGCTGCACAATAAAGACGACTACGACCTTTTTTCGTATGGGCCTGACGGAGTAGAAAGCCAGGATGATGTTGTTAACTGGGAAAAAGAATCCGAAAAGGAATAAAGGGTTTACCCGGCCTGTGCTTAAGCCGCGTCCGAATTCATTAAGGACGGGGTTTACATTAATCGAGCTGATACTGACGACAACTATCCTGCTTGTTATAGCTGCTTTATCAGTGCCGATATTCAAGAACACTTATTCATCCCTGATAATCAATCTTAAAGCCCAGGACATGGCAGGGCTTATGAATCTAGCAAGAGAGAGGGCGATAATGACCAGAATGCCATATGCCGTAAAAATAAATGCCGATGAAAACAGTTACAGGATGATGGCGTTGGACACAAAAAAAGATAAATTAAGCCCGGTGCGTGACAGATGGGGAAAATCTTTTTTTATACCGGCAAACTTTAAGATTCAATCAGGCGGCAATACAGTTAAATTTTTTCCCGACGGAACTTCCAGCGGCGCGGATATAGTTTTGACGGATGACAAGGGTGCCCAGAAACAGGTCCATATCAGTGAAAAAACAGGGGAGATTAACACCGTTGAAGCGCAGAAAAAATAAAGGTTTTATTCTGATAGAGGTTCTTGTGTCCATTATTGTACTTTGCGCTGCGCTTATCGTAATTAACCGCGCTTTTTCCATTTCTCTTAAAGCTGTTAAATCCGCAAAAGATAACCTTCTGGCAGATTCTATATTAAACGATAAGATGTTCGATATACAATTGAAGCCCGCGTTCGAAAATATAAATGTTTCGGATGTTGTTAAATCCGGACAGAGAGAATTTGATTATTCGCTGGAAATATCCGAGCCTGTTTCAAAAGGTGAAAAGGACGATGATTTAAAAGAACTTCCCATAAAACAGGCTGCGCTTAAATTGAGCTGGCAAGACGGCAAGAATACAGCTGCATTCGATGTACTGACCTATGTGCTTGAAGATGAAAAAAAATAAAACAAAGGCATTTACTCTTATAGAACTGCTTATAGCAGTTACCATATTTTCCATAGCGTCGTCCGTCATTTATTCTTCTTTCAGGCTGGGCGTTCTTTCCTGGAAAAGAAGCGAAGATGTGTTAAAAAAATATCAGAAAATAAGATATGCGGTGAACTTGTTGTCCGAGGATATAGCCGGTACTTTTATATTTAAAGATATACAATTTAAGGGTGATGAAGCTCGCATAGAATTTCCCGGGCTTGTTGAATGCGCGGCAGCAGGCGCAAAAACTGTAGGCAGGATTTCCTATGAATTTTCACAAAGTTCAGGCAGGCTATTAAGGCTAAAGCAATCTTATAGGGAGGCGCTAAACACTGCTTCGACAGGCGGAGAAGAACTGCTGTCTGATGTCATTGATTTTAAAATAAGTTACTGCTATAAACTGCCGGACAGCGAAGAGCCGGGCTGGCTTGGCGAATGGTTTGTCGAGGAGAAAATTCCTGCCGGGGTTAAGATGGAACTGGTAGTAAAGGACAACTATTCACCCGATGGTAAAATGATATTCGTAAAAAGAATAAATATACCGACAGGGGAAATGCTTGGAATGGAAGAACTAAAAAATGAATCGGAAAAATAAAAAAGCAGCGGTGCTAATAACCGTCTTATGGATTATAACGATATTGACTGCCTTGTGTGTAAGCGTAGCGCATCGCTCAGCCGTAATCTTAAAGCTGTCTTCGTATCAGATGGATAAGACAAAATCATATTCAATAACAAGGGCGGGTACGTACAGGGCGCTGGCGCTTGTAAAATATAAGCGAGAAAATAAAATTTCGCAAGGCGTAGACGCCATCAGCGAAAAATGGGCAAATGACCCCGAGGCATTTAAAGAACATTCATTTGCAGGCGGTTTTTATACGCTGTCTTACGCCGCTCCAGTTGCGGGTGCGCAATTTCTATACGGGTTATCGGATGAGAGTTCGCGCTTAAATATAAATAAAGCACCTGCCGTAGTATTAAGCAGGCTTATTATGGATGTGTGCGGCATAGATATCGAAGAAGCGGAAAAAATAGCCTATTGTATCGAGGATTGGCGTGATGAAAACAGCGAGATAGGAGTTAATGCCGCTACCGGGAAAATGTTGGGGGCTGAAGATGAATATTATAAAAATACGGAAAACCCATATCCCTGCAAAAACTCCGACTTTGAGATAATCGAGGAGGTCTTTCTTGTAAAAGGCATGACTCCTGAAATTTTCAATAAGCTGAAAAATTTTATTACCATCTATACAAATGGTTCTGTTAATATAAATACAGCGCCGCCGCAGGTTTTATCGGCATTATTCGGAGAGGACTTCCCTGATTTAGCTGATAAAATATCGGTTTATAGGCAGGGGCGTGATGATAAAATAGGTACAAAAGACGACAGATGGTTTTCGTCGGGCCCCTATATCGTACAGCGCGGCGAGGAAGGCATGGTCGAGGTGAAAAATCTCGATGACGGCGACTGGCTTAACAATACTTGTGGCATAACTACCCAGGAATATAGTAAAATAAAGAAGCTTGTGCCGGGTCAGGGTATAAGGCTTGTTGCTTCTTCGGATCTTTACAGAGTTTGCGCAAAAGGCGAGTTTAAAAAAGTAATTTCAAACATTGAGGCAGTGTATGAGTTTAAGCAGAATGAAAAATCACCTGTTATAAAATTTTACAATGCTGAGTAATCCATGCAGCATATGTCTCGCCGTAGCTTTAGCGAAGGCGGACAATGCTGAGTAATCCATGCAGCATATGTCT